>RFVE01000031.1 GCA_009922585.1 Planctomycetia bacterium | reverse complement strand
GAAAGACGGCCAGCCGCGATGCAACCGTCGCCCCACCGATTGGGGCAACGTCGTCGGTGCCGGTCATCAGCAGCCAGGGGATGGTCACGCTGCCAAAGGCGGCCTCGGCCGATCGCAGCCGGGGGGCACTGGGGCTGAAGATCACGGCTGCATCAATTCGGTTGTCGGGGCCATCGCGGGCCGGCCAGCCGGTCTGCCCGGCGACCGCCTGCGTCGTCCGGGCCCCGAAGGAGTGGCCCGACATGCCGACATGCTCGAGGTCAAGCCGGCCAGCCAGCGGGTGGCCTGGTTGCTGCTGCCACTCGGCCAGGGCGTCGAGCACCGCTGCCACATCATCGACGCGGGCCTGCATGTTCTCCATTGAGGCGGCCTTCTTCATCGCCCACAGCCGTTGCCGTTGCGGCACGTCCCGCCAGACCGATGCGTCACTGCCGGGATGCTGCAGAAACACCGCGGCATAGCCTCGGGCCGACCAGTGCTCCCGCAGATAGCCACAGCCCTCCCGCGAGCCCCCGAGGCCGTGGCTGAAGAGAATGACCGGTGCGGGCTTGCTTGGCTCTGGCAGTGAAACTAACAGCGGAATGACCCGGTCCCGGTCTCGGTCAGCGACCGTGAGTTCGCGAGGCAGCGTGATGTCGGTGGCGAACCTCAGTGGATCATAGGCCACCGCTGGGGTGGCAAGGCTTGAGATGGCGAGTGCAACCGTGGTTGCGAAAAGCATCTGTTTCATGATGCAGCATTTCGTCGGGGAACGGGCAGATTGGTTGCTGATTGTTAAGGATTCAACGGCCGAAACATCTGTTTGTTGTGCGGCAAGAGCTTATCCGCTTCGGTTCGGATAAGTTGCACGCCAAACACCCGGCTGGTGTAAACTTCAGGATCGGTGTTCTGGCGTTTCCGTGCGTTGCACCAACCCTTCTTAAAAAATTCTCCGGAGCGATTCCATGGATCTGAACCGTTATCAGCTTGCCGCTCTTTCGCGTCGTGATTTTGTCGAGTCGGCCCTGGCTCTTGCAGCAACGTCGTTAGCCACCGGACAAGCACTGGCTGCCGAAGCCACGCCGACCCGCAAGCCTGTCGGGCCGAATGACAAGCTGCGGGTGGCAGTGGTCGGCGGTAACGGTCGTGGCAGCAGCCACATCAGCGAATGGATTGCAATTCCCGACACCGAGTTGGCCGTCGTTTGCGACTGTGACCCCAACGCCTACGCCAAATACAGTAAGCGGTTTGAGGAATTGCCTCACAAGGTTGAGTTCGAGCAGGACATTCGCCGGCTGCTCGACCGCAAGGATATCGACATCATTTCGATTGCCTCGCCGAACCACTGGCATGCCCTGATGTCGATCTGGGCGATGCAGGCCGGCAAGGACGTCTATGTTGAAAAGCCCTGCAGCTACACCGTCAACGAAGGCCGCGAGATGGTGAAGTGGGCCCGTAAGCTCGGCCGCATGTGCCAGATGGGGGCCCAGAGTCGGAGCACGACCGGCATGCGGCAGACCCTCGACTTCATCCAGTCGGGCGGCGTCGGTAAGGTCAGCCTTGCCCATGCCCTCTGCTACAAGCCGCGGCCAAGTATCGGTCTGGTTGATACGCCCGCCCCGCTGCCCAAGGGCATCGATTTCGATCTCTGGGCCGGCCCAGCCCCCAACGAAGTGCCGATCCGCAAGCGGCTGCACTATGACTGGCACTTTGACAGCCGCACCGGCAACGGTGACCTCGGCAATCAGAATCCGCACGAACTCGATAAGGCCCGCTGGGGCCTCGGCAAGCAGACGCTACCGCACCGCGTCGTTAGCCTCGGTGGCCGGCTCGGCTACGTTGATAATGGCGACGTGGCCAACAGCCAGGTGACGCTGCTTGAGTGGGACGACGCCCTGCTGGTCTCCGACGTCCGCGGCCTGCCAATCAAGACGCCGGTCGACTTTGGGCTGAAGGCCGGGCCGCTCAAGGTGGCGAACATCTGGTGGGGCGAGACGGGCTATGTGGTCGGCCCGAACTACACGTCGGGCGTGGCGTTTGACTACGACGGCAATCAACTGGGCAAGTGGTCCGGCGGTGGCAACCGGCAGCACTTTGAGAACTTCGTCGTCGGTGTGAAGAGCCGCAATCCTGCTGATCTCAATCTCGACATCGAGGACGGCCATCTTTCCAGTGCGCTTGCTCACCTCGGAAATGTCTCCTGGATCTTGGGTGACACGGTCGAACTCGGCAGCCGACCGAGCCTGGCGGCCGATAACCCTCGGGTGCGGCAGACACTTGAGAACTTCGAAGCGCATCTCGCCGAGCAGTCGATCGACTATGCCCAGACGCCCCTGACGCTCGGTCGAGTGCTGGCGATCGACCCGGCGACCGAACGGTCGAGCGACAGCGAGGCGAACGCCCTCTTCAGCCGCAACTACCGCAAGGGCTATGAACTGCCCCTGGCATGAGGCTGCTCTCCTGGAACATCCATAAGGGCATCGGCGGCCGGGACCGTCGCTATTCGCTCCAGCGGATCATCGACTGCATCGACCATGAACAGCCTGACCTCGTCTGCCTGCAGGAGGTCGATCGGCTCGTTCGCCGCAGCCAGTTTGACGATCAGCCGCGGCTGCTGGCGCGGTCGCTCGGCCTCCACGCGGTATTTCAGTCCAACGTTCCGGTGGGGGGCGGCAGCTATGGCAACTTGGTGCTTTCACGGTTTCCGGTCGGCAGCCGGCATCGAATCTCACTGAAGCGGGGACTGCGGAAATCGCGGGGGGCCCAGCTTGTGCTGATCGAGCCGCCGACAGGCCCGCTGCACCTGGTGAACACTCACCTCGGCCTTGATGAGCGAGAGCGGCACTGGCAGGTGACGCGACTACTCGGCCACCGGCTGTTCCGTTCAGCAGGACCCCTGCCGACAGTGATTGTCGGTGACTTTAACGACTGGCGGAACACCCTTGCCGCCAATACTCTGGCGGCCGAGGGCTTTCGGCAGGTGACGAGCCCCGTGTCACGCTATCGCAGTTTTCCTGCCTGGCTGCCAGTTGGTGGTCTCGACAAGGCCTTCGTGCGGGGCCGCATCGCCATCGAGCAGGCCCGCATCGTCCGCACCAGCCTCGCACGAACCGCCAGCGATCACCTTCCACTCGTGGTCGATTTTAATCTGGTCTGATCGCGATCATACAGGCGATCATGGGGAAGGAGGTGGCCCGAGGCGTTCTTGCCACTTTGCCGGATCTCGGGCCGTATGAATCACCCCGAACACCGTGATGCTGTCTTGGGCGACCATGAAGAAGACGGCGTACGGAAAGCGGCGGAGCAATGCCCGTCGGTAGTCGCCCTGGACCCGTTCGTAGCTCAGTGGTTGCCGACAGATTTTTTCGAAGCAGGCTACGACACAATCACCGAATTGGCAGCCGAGGCCTGGACGTTGTCGTTCGTACCAGGCAAAGGCTGCGGCAATGTCTGCCGGCACCTCAGCCGCAAAGCGAAGCCTAGTGGCCACGATTCAACGCCCGCAGCCGATCTTGCATTTCTTCCCACGAAATCGCCGTTTCTGGCATCTGTTCAAGCCTTGCTCGCCGATCATTCAGGAGTGCAATTTGCCAATCGTGGACCGGAACCGCGGATGGATTGCTGGCCAGATCATCCCAGAGGTCTTCCACCAGTTGAAGTTTCTCTGCTGGCCCGAGCGAAAAGATAGAGGACGTATCTGGCGCCATAATTAGTCCCTTTCTGCCACGATTTCTTGCGATGACAAAGATAACGATGGCGGCCCCGACCGGCAACGAAACGAAATTATTCGCGCTGCTCAGGCGGGCCGCAAGGTGTGCAGCACCTCGGCTGCTGCAGCGATGGTCTGCTCAATGTCGGCGTCGGTATGGCGGGTTGAGAAGAACAGGGCTTCGAACTGGCTGCACGGGAAATAGATGCCGTGATCAATCAGCCCCCAGAAGAAGCGGGCATAGCGGTCGGTGTCGCTCAGCGACGCGGTCTTCCAGCCAGTGACCGGCTGCGGACTGGCCCCGTCAGCGAGCCAGCCCGGCTGAAAGAAGATGGTCAGCATGCTACCGACTCGGGCCACCCAGACGGGCAGGTCGGCTGCCTCGGCCGCTGACCGCAGACCTTCCTCGAGTCGCCGGCCGCGGCGGTCGAGGTCGGCGTAGGGCGAGTGCTCTTTGAGTTCCGCCAGGGTTGCCGAGCCGGCGGCGACTGCCAGCGGGTTGCCTGAGAGCGTGCCGGCCTGAAAGACCTTGCCGGCTGGCAGCACCTGGTCCATCAGATCGGCCCGGCCGCCGTAGGCCCCCAGCGGCAGCCCCCCACCGACGATCTTGCCGAGGGTCGTGAGGTCGGGCGTGACGCCGTGCAGTTCCTGGGCTCCGCCGTAGGCTAACCGGAAGCCTGTCATCACCTCGTCAAAGAGCAGCACGCTGCCATGCTTTTCAGTCAGGCTGCGAGCGGCCTTCAGGAACTCAGGCGTCGGCACTACCAGCCCCATGTTGCCGACGACCGGCTCCATCAGCACCGCGGCGATCGCATCGCCGTGGCTTTTGAAAGCCTCCTCGAGACCTGCTGGGTCGTTGTATTCAAGCACCAGGGTGTCCTTGGCGGTGCCGGCAGTGACCCCTGGTGAGTTGGGCACGCCGAGAGTCGCGGCTGACGAGCCCGCCGCCACCAGCAGGCTGTCGGCATGGCCGTGGTAGTTGCCGGCAAACTTGATGATCAGCTCTCGGCCGGTCGCCCCGCGGGCCAGGCGGACACCGCTCATGGCAGCCTCGGTGCCGGAGCTGACCATCCGCACCTTCTCGATACTCGGTACCGCCTCGATGATCTGTTCGGCCAGGCCGCTTTCAGCCTCGGTCGGCGCGCCATAGCTGGTGCCTCGCGAGAGGGCCTCGTCGATCGCCGCCACCACCCGTGGATGCCGATGCCCGAGAATCATCGGCCCCCACGAACCGATGTAGTCGAGGTAGCGATGGCCGTCGACGTCGGTCAGGTGCTGGCCGAGGCCGCTTTGGAAAAAAATCGGCTCACCCCCGACGGCGCCAAAGGCCCGCGCCGGCGAATTGACGCCTCCAGGGATCAGCCTTTGGGCACGGGCGAACGCTTCATGGCTGCGGAGTCTGGCTGTCATCGAGCAGGGGCTTTCATTGAAAGGGAACTATCTCAATCATCCTGTAGCCGTTGTCGAGCAGCGGCGACTGCGTTGGCGGCGTGGGGACGGTCAGCATAGGTGGCAATCAGGCTTTCGAGGAGGCTGCGGCGGCGGGCAGCGGCTTCGGGATCGCTGGCCGCCTTTTGGGTCAGGGCGTCGGCCTCAGCCAGCAGAGCGTCAGCCCGACGGCGGTCCTCGGTCTGTTCCTTCTCGGCCAGGGGCGTCAGCCGCGCAAGCTGTCGCTGGGCAAGGGCCAGCCACAGGGCGTGGTCGTCCGCCGAGAGGCCGTCCGCCTGGTTTGCCATGGGCTCCTGGGGCAGCGGATGCAGGGTGCCAAGAGCTTCAAGGGCTGCCACCGCCGCAGAGGGGCTTTCAGCTTCTCGGGCCATTGCCGAGCGGTAGTCACGTTCAATTGCTGGCACCGCCCGATCACCAAGAATGCGGCGACGGGCTCGTTTTTCGAGGGCATCGAGTTTGATGGTCTGGGCAAGGCCCGCCACCTCGCTGTGACGCGAATCCTCTGGAAACCGCGCAAGAAACCTGTCGATTTGCCAGCGAACATCGCGAAGGTCGCCGGCCGTGGCCTGGGCTGTTGCCGCAATCGTCGCATAGAGTTCATCGGCCGTCGGCGGCTTGAGCAGCAGATAGCCGACACAGCTGGCAAGAGCGATCGTTGTCAGGACAACCACCAGTTGCAGCCGGGCCTGCCGCACCCTGCTGCGGGCCGCCTGCTCATCGCTTACCCGGTCGAGTTCAGCCACCGTCACGAAGCGATTGGCCGGCATCCGATCGACAATTGTGTCGGCTGCACCGCCGGCAGAATCACGGTGGGTCGCATCGGCCACTGGATTGCGGCCAGTCGCCTGCCGGGTTGGCCGTTTGTCCAGTGGTAGGAGGGACGGCTGCTCTGATTCGGGTGTCGTGAATTCTTGGGTAGCGTTTGATGCGGCTGCGTCGGCGGCTGGGCCTGCCGTCGGCAAATCGGTGGTGGCCGCCGTGTTGTCCGGCGGCAGTTCCGGTGTCTGTGGAAGCGGCAGGTCAGTGGTTTCTGCGGGACTGTCCATTTCTGCGTGGCTGTCCCTTTTTTCAGCCGCCGCGGCTGCCCTCGTGGCATCTCGGGTTGCTGCCAGCAGATCGACCGAACCAGTGTCGGCCTGCGGTGGCGGGGAAGACGCTGGAACCTGGTCGGTCGGCTGCGAACTGCGGTGCATATTCGTAGGGGCGGCAGGATCGACCTGTGGCCGCATCACTACGGAAATGTCAGTCGGCGGCACGTCGGGCCCGCAGGGCTGCGGCTCGCGATCAGCCTGCTTCGCAATGGCGGCGTCGGCAATGGCGGTGAGCCGTCGACCCACGGCCAGCGCGCTTGCCGGACGCTTGGCGGGATCTTTTTCCAGCATCTGCGAAATCAGCTGATCGAGCTCTGCCGGCAGGCCCGGCACCAGGCTGCCGACCCGTGGTGGCTTCTCCCGCAACTGGCGGCTAATGATCTCAGTCAGCTGGGTGCCGCGAAACGGTGGCTTGCCGGTGAGCATGGTGAACATGACCAGGCCGAGGGCATAGATGTCAGCCCGGGCATCAAGCGGTTTGCCGGCCGCCTGTTCGGGCGCCATGTACTCGGCGGTGCCGACGATACTGCCGTGGGCGGTATAGCCGGCAGTGCCAAAGAGCTTGGCAATGCCGAAGTCGGCCAGCTTGACGGCTGCCCCCGCAGCAGCTGGATCATCGGCCACCAGCAGGTTGGCCGGCTTGAGGTCGCGGTGGATGATACCGTGGTCGTGAGCCACCTTCAGCGATCGGACGATATCGCTGGCGAGGGCCACGGTTTCCTGCCAGCTGAAGGGTCTGCCGCCACGGATCAGCTGCTCGAGGCTCTTGCCGCGAACCAGTTCCATGGAAAAGTAGGGCTGGCCTTCGTCCTCGCCGTAGGCCAGCAGTTTGACGATGCCCGCCGCCCGCAGCGGTTTGAGGGTCGCGATCTCGGCCTCGAAACGCTGCCGTAGGCCGACATCATCAGCCAGATGAGAGGCCAGAATCTTGACGGCGACCGGCTGGCCCGACTGCTCGTCGATCGCTTCATAGACCGCCCCCATGCCACCTCGGCCGAGGCGGTTGGTCAGGCGGTACGGCCCCAGTTGCTGCGGTTCCATCGTGCCCGCAGTCTATCTCAGGGGCGAATCGGGTAGAACCGAGGGCCGGCTCCTCCCCGTTTCCCTCGCTGTCTCGCGTTACCGTATGTCCGCCACGCCATCTCTGACCGATACCACCCGACTCTTGCCCGCCGACACGAATCAGGCCCTCGGGTTGGCCCAGTACTGCCGCGACTTTCTTGATCAGCCCCTGCAAATCGGGTCTGCAACGCTCGCCCTGCTTGAGCGGTTCCACCTTGATAGCGTTGGCTGTGGCGTCTCGGCGGTGCATGCCCGCGCCAATGCCCCGACCGTGCTACGGGCTGAGGCCCTTGGCACCCAGCCTGCAACGGCTAGCCGGGGCGGCATTTGCTTTGGCGTTGCGGCTGATGCTGCTGATTGACGAGATCCGTGGTCGGCTGGCCGAGGTCTTTCCGTTGCGGCAGTTTGCGATTGACCATGTGCATCATGGCGCGGTTGCCTCTGCTGCTGCCTACGCGGCAGCCCTGGGCGGCATACCTGAGCAGATAGAATCAGCGATTGGCCTGGTGGTGGCCCATAGCGTGCCCTTCCGCGCGATTCGGGCCGGCCATCAGCTTTCCGACAGCAAGGGAGCCTCAGCGGCCATTGCGGCAGAGGCTGCGGTGCTGGCTGCCCGGCGGGCTTTGGCCGGCTTTCAGGGACCACGGGATGTCTTCCGCAACCCGCTGGCCATCTATCGGCTCAACCTCCCCTGCCCCGACAACACCAGCCCATTCGATCTGGAGGTGGGTCTGTCTGGCGATGCGTTTGCCCTGCATGGCATGCACTTCAAGCTTGGCCTCTATGAGCATCAGTCGGCGGGAGCCCTGCAGGCGGTGATCGACCTGCTGGCCCAGCACCCCGGCCTGGCGGCTGACCTCGATGCCCTGCGGGAAATTCGCGTGGCAATCTATGAGCCGGCCTATTCGATCATCGCCGATCCGGCAAAGCGGACCCCAACCACCCGGCAGTCGGCCGATCACTCCCTGCCCTACATTCTGGCCCGCACACTGCTGAAAGCGGCGGCAGCCACGTCCGCGGGGTGTGCCTCGCCCGGCTGGGCAGAACTGATGCTGTTGCCCGAAGACTATGCCGAATGCGCCATCGCTGACCCGGCGGCGGCCCGCCTGATCAGTCGGATGACGATCGCGCATGGTGGTGAGGCCTTTGACCGGTCCTATCCCGAGGGCATTCCGACCAGCGTGCAGGTAAATCATGCGACCGCGGGCAGGCTAGGCGGCGAGCAGGTCATGTTTCCACTCGGCCATGCCCGGTCCGACGCCGCCGCCACCGCGGCCATGGTCGATCTCAAGTTCGATCGACTGGTGGCGGATGCCGTGGCCGACCCGAAGGCCCTGCGTGAGCGGGTGCGACTCGCCAGCCGCACACCTGCCGAGGTGGCGGATCTCTACGCCTTTCCCATCGTGGGCGTGGAGGCATAGTCGATGCGTGGCGGAGTGGTCAGTGAGGCGGTGCTCGCTATCAACAAGCCGACGGGTGTGTCGTCACGGGAGGTGGTCAACCGGGTGGGCCGGGTACTTGGCACCAAGGCGGTTGGCCATGCCGGTACGCTCGATCCTCTGGCCACAGGGGTGGTCGTAATCTGTGTTGGCAAGGCGACGAAGCTCGTTGATTTCATCCATGAACTGCCAAAGTCCTACCGCGGGGTGTTTCAGCTGGGCCGGTCGAGTCCGTCTGATGACGTCGAGACCGAGGTGACAGCTGAGCCCGCCCCGGTTCGGCCAACGGCGGCAGCGATCGAGGCGGCGGCAGCAACCCAGCAGGGCGAAATTCTCCAGCGACCCTGCGACTATTCCGCCAAGCAGGTCGGTGGCCAGCGGGCCTATCGACTGGCCCGTCAGGGGAAGCCGGTCAGCCTCGCTGCCAAACGGGTGCGGATCGACCGGCTGGAGGTCGTCGCCTATGAATGGCCTCGGCTCGAGCTGGAGGTTGACTGCTCGACCGGCACCTTCATCCGGGCCATCGGCCGTGACTTGGCTGCGGCGGCCGGGACAACAGCGGTGATGGAGAGCCTCGTGCGAAACGCGGTCGGACCGTTTGCCGTCGGTGCTGCCCTGCCGCTTGCAGCCGTGACGCCTGATGCAGCCGGTCGGGAGGCAGTCATGGCCGCCCTCCAGCCACCGCAGCATGCCGTCCCGCAACTGCCGCAGCAGCTTCTTGATGAGACAGCTTTGACAACCGCCGCAGTGGGCGGACTGTTGCAGCTTGATGTGTCTACGGAGTCGCTCGCGGCAGTCACGGCCGACGGTAGGATGGTTGGCGTCCTGAGGCGGTTGCCAGCCGGCGGCTATCGGCTGAAGCCCAACTTCATGGTTCAAAGCGATTGATCGGCAGCGTGAAGAACACCCAGCAGAAAACACAAAATGCCACGCGGGAGCCACAAGCGGGCGGGTTCGCGGTGCTCGGGCCCTACTGGCCGGCCATGCTGGTGGGTGCCCTGTTGCTCTACACCTTCGTGCTCGTGATCGCCACTCACCTGCCCAAGGTGGGTGGTCTTGTGCGAACCCCCGGCATCGACAAACTGCTGCACTTCGGGGCGTACTTTGTGCAAGCGACGCTGGCGGCTGCTGCCGTTGCAGCGACGGGCCGGCTGGGCCGACGCAACGCGGTCATTCTGATTGCTGCCTTGGCCGCCTTTGGTGCCCTTGATGAACTGACACAGCCCTGGTTCTCCCGTTCTGCTGAGTGGGCTGATTGGGCGGCCGACTGCCTCGGGATTCTGCTTGGCGTCAGTCTAGTTGTGCTACTGGCTCAGCGGCTCAGTCGGTCTCCCTCACAGGGAGAAGCCTGATGCCACGCCAATGGACTGTTGCCGAAGTGGCCCGCCGGCTTGATCATGCGGTGCTCAAGCCACAGCAGACCGATGCCGACCTCGCTACTGCCGCGGCAATGTGCCGCGAGCGAGGAGTGGGCTGTCTCTGTGTTCGATCGTGTGACGTGCGTCGGGCGGTCGGCCTGCTGACCAGCAGCAACGTGGTCGTCGCGAGCGTCATCGGGTTTCCGCATGGTGGTTTCGTACCTGCGGTCAAGGCAACTGAGGCGGCTCAGGCCGTTGCCGATGGTGCGACCGAGCTCGACATGGTGATGCAGATCGGGGCGTTTCTCTCTGGCCGCCATGATGATGTGCAGGCTGACATCGCCGCGGTGGTGGCGACGGCAAAGCCAGCCGGAGTGATCGTGAAGGTCATTCTCGAAACCTGTTTGCTCACCGCGGATCAGACCGCCTCCGCCTGCCGGCTGGCTGAAGCAGCCGGGGCTGACTTCGTGAAGACCTCCACAGGTTTCGGAGCGGCTGGAGCAACGCCTGAGGCAGTTGCGGTGATGCTCGAGACAGTCGGTGATCGGCTGGGCGTGAAAGCCTCGGGCGGCATCCGCGACTGGCAGACCTGCGTACATTATCTCAACATGGGCTGCCGCCGGATTGGGGTGGGCGACGCCGCTCAAATTCTTGATTCCACCGCATCCGCGTTCACCGTCGGTGGCTATTAGCAGGCTGTGGACATGGTCTGCATCCGCCCGCCTCGCAGCAGCACCCAGACGGCCGGAATCAGGAACAACGTCAGCACGGTCGAGGCCACCATGCCGCCGACCAACGCGCGGGCCAGCGGAATCATTGCTTCTGAGCCGGGGGCGAGCGGAAAGCAGAGTGGAGCCATTGAGGCCAACAGCGTTAGGGACGTCATCAGAATCGGCCGCAACCGGCTCTGGCCAGCTGCGACTGCTGCTTCGCGGGGGCTGAGGCCGGTGGCGGCCAGCTGATTGGCCTGATCGACCAGCAGAATGCTGTTGTTGACCACGACGCCGATCATCATCAGCGTGCCGAGCAGCGACTGGATGTTGAAGGTTGTGCCGGTGATGAACAGGGCCACCACGACACCAGCGAGCCCCAGCGGGACGGCCAGCATGATGATGAGGGGGTCGGTGAAAGACCGAAACTGAGCGAGCATCACGAGGTAGACCAACAGGGTGGCCAGTGCCAATCCCCATCCCAGTGATGCGGTTCCTTCTTGCATGGTGACAACCGGACCCCGGAAGGTGGTGGTAACTCCGGCTGGAGGGTCCATGGTTGCCAGCACCCGCTCGATGTCGGCGGCCACGGCACCAACGTCACGGCCGTCAACGTTCACGAGCACGTCATAGACTCGGGAGATGTTGTAGTGAGCGATTTCACCGGGAATGTTGACCCGCCGGATCGTGGCGAGATTGGAGAGCGGGACGTTCTTCGGGCCGGTGGGCGTATCGACTGCCAGCGGCAGGTTGCGAATGGCGTCAAGATTTTCGGCTTCGTTGGTCGCATACTGCACACCCAGAAAAAAGTCGATGCCGCTGGCAGGATCGACCCAGATCGTCGGTGCATAGCCCACACTTGACCCGAGGGCAGTCAGAATGTTTTCGGCCACGTCCTGTTGGCTCAGGCCCATGTATGACGCTCGAGTGCGGTCGACTTCGACGTCGAGCTGCGGATAGTCGAGAGCCTGGGCAATCTGCACATCGACGGCGCCGGGAACCTCCCGCACCCGTGGCACCACCTCTTCGGCAAACGCCCGGGCGGTGGCAAGGTTACCCGCGGCAATCTGTACGGTGATCGGCACGGCAGCCCCTTCGTTGAGGGCAGCCTGAATAATGCCCCCCTGACGGAAGAGAAACTGCTGTCGGGGAAAACGCTGGGCGAACATATTGCGGAGGGTTCGCACGTAGTCAGCCGTCGAGGTCCGGCGGCCCTCGGTTCGCAGGGTCACCACCAGAAATGCCGAGTCAGGACCAGAATTAGGACTAAGGATCGTCGAAAAGCCGGCCCCCTTGCCGACCGGTAGGCCGATGTTGGCCAGCACGGTGAGGATCTCGTCTTTTGGGATCACCTCAGCGATGACGGCCTCGACATCGGCCACCAGCTTTTCGGTTTCCTCAATCCGGGTTCCTGGCAGTGTGCGGAGGCGAATTTCGAAGCTGCCGTCATCAACAGCCGGGAAAAGTTCCGTTCCGACAGCGGGTACCAAAAGCAGCGATGCGGCGGCCGCCAGCGTGATGGCGGCGACCGTACGACGGGGGGCGGCGACAACGGTTGAGAGGAGCCGGCCGAAGCCATTCCCGCCCATGGCAGCCGCGTCGGGACGCTGCGATGAAGTGGATTCGTGAGCCGCGGCCGCTGTGACTGTCTTACCTGACCGGAAAAAGCGGGCGGCAAACGCCGGCAGGAGAGTCATTGCCAGCAGATAGGAAACCCCGATGGCCAACGCGGCGGCAACCGCGAGCGGCTCGAACAGGAACCGCACCATGCCTGTGAGGAACAAGGCGGGCAGAAAAATTGCCAGCGTTGTGATCGTGCCAGCCAGTACGGGTGCCGCCACCTCGGCGGTGCCGATTTGGGCGGCCTCGACGGGAGTACTGCCCCGGTCCAGCCGGCGGCTGATGCTTTCAACAACGACAATGCCGGCGTCGACAACTGTTCCGACCGCAAGGGCGAGACCGCCGAGGGTCATCACGTTGATTGTCATGCCGGTCCAGGAAAGGCCGAGCAATCCGATCACCATCGACAGTGGCAGCAAGAGCAGGATGGCGACGGTCGGAACCCAACGGCGGAGAAACACCGCCACTACGACAGCCACAAGAGCCGCTCCCAGCAGGAGTTGTCGTTGGAGGTTGGCAATGGCGTCGCGGATGTAGCCCGACTGGTCTCCCACCAAAGCCACCTGGGCTGCCGCCGGGATTTCACCCCGGTCCTTCATCCGGGGAATCTCCTCGCGGATGCCGTCCCGGATGCGATCCACCACTGCGATGGTGTTGCTGCCCGGCTCTCGCAACAGTGGGCAGTAAACGCTTCGTTCACCATTGACCCGGACAATGTTGGTCTGAATGGCGGCGTCGTCGCGAGCTGCACCGACATCCCGCAAAAAGATCGGGCGGCCATCCCGGACAGCGATTGGAATGGCGTCGATTTCTTCCTCTCCCGGCAGCGTGTTGACGGCATGCACCTGATAGTCGGTGCTTCCGAGCCGTACCGTACCGCTGCCAAGGACAAGGTTGCTTTCACGGACGGCGGTGACAACGTCAGTCAGTGTCAGGTCATGGGCCTGCAGCCGGTCAGGGTCGACGTAGACCATCATCTGTCGGAAGCGGCCACCGAAGGGATGTGGGATCTGTACTCCGGCAAGCCCCCCCATTTTGTTCCGGACGGCGTAGTAGCCAATTTTGTAAAGCTCGGTTTCACTCAGTCCTTCACCGGAGATGGCGGCGAGAATCACCGGCAGGTTGGCCGGTTCACTCCGCAGCGTGAAGGGATGCTCGATGCCCGGTGGCAGATGGAACATGTCACTGGCTTCGAGGTTAACGATGTCATTCATCGCCGAAGAGGGGTTGGTTCCGGGCTGGAAGGTGATTTTCAGCACACTCGCCCCCGGCAGGGTCCGGGATTCCTGCTTGTCGAGCCCTCCAGCGAGCGTCAACGCCCGCTCGACGCGTGAGGTCACGCTCTTCTCCATGTCGAGCGTCGGCAGGCCTGGGTAGGAGAAGAAGCTGACGACGACGGGCGTTTTGAAGTCGGGTAGTACGTCGGTCGGGATCGACGGAATCGCGGCGATGCCAAGGAAACTCAGGCCGAGTGTGGCCGCCAGAATGACGTAAGGCTGGCTGAGAGCCCAGCGGGTGAGGTTCATGGCGGTCCTGCGCTGAGGGAAGAGCCGTCCGGATGGCGTCGAAGGCTTAGGGAGTAACAACCTCTACCTGTTGGCCAACCTGGATCGAGCCAACAAAGGAATCGATCACCTGCTCATCACCACTGAGGCCAGCGACCAGCTGAATCTCCTTGCCGTCATCAGCGCCGATAGTCACAGCCACCTGCTGGGCCGCACCTGTCTCGTCGACGATGAGGACGTGGGCGGCACCGGCAGAGTCCGTGCGAATAGCAGATGCGGGAAGGACGAGAGCCGCCGTTTCGACCTGGGTGGTGATCGTGGCGCGGCCGAACATACCGGGCAACAGCCGACCGTCCTGGTTGTCGAGGTCAATCTCAACGGTCATGGTCCGGGTTGAGGGGTCGAGCCGGCGGGCAACCCGACTGACGGTTGCTGTAATGGCCTCACCTGGCAGGGCATCGCATTTGAGTAACACTGGATCACCTGAATCGACTGCGGCGGCGTCCCGTTCTGGAATCGCGACCCGAACCCGCAGTCGACTCTGCTGCTCGACATGAAACAGCGGCTGTTGCTCAGCTGTGACAGCGGGACGGCCTGGAACGAAGTCGCCGGGGTCGATATGGCGTGACGTGATGACGCCCGCAAAGGGTGCCCGGAGGGTGGTGTAAGCGAGCATCGTGTCGATCTCTTCAATGGCTGTCTTACTCTCCGCCAGCCGGGCTGCAGCGGTTGCGATTTCTGCTTCGGCCGCGCGTCGTTCAGCTGCCGCAATCTGCAGCCGAGCGCGAGCCGAACGCACGGCAGCCTGGGCAGCGACCTTGGAGGCTTCAGAGACGTCGTGTTCCGCCCGCGCTTCATCAAGCATGGCGATGGTGGCGGCCTGCTTCTGGACAAGCCCCTGCATGCGTTCGAGGTCGGCCCGATCGGCGACGAGTTGGGCTTCGAACCGCTCAACGTTCGAGCAAGCCTCTTCAACGCCCGCCTCAGCAGCAGATACCTGAGCGACGGCCACCTCCACAGCTGCCTCGGCCCGTTGGAGTTCAGCCGCAAGACGGCGTTGCCGGGCGACCGCCTGCTCACGTTGTTGATTCATCTCAGGGATAATCAATGTGCAGAGCGGCTGGCCCTCCATCACCTCGTCACCAATGTCAACGTTGACATCCCGGAAGTACCCCGAGACTTTCGCCACGATGTCGGCCTGGTAATAAGGATGAATGGTGGCAGGTTGCGTTGTCGTCCGAATCAGGTCTTTGCGCACCGGCCGTACGAGCTCGACCCTGGGTAACTGGCTAGCGGACTCCTCCGCAGCATTTTTTGCAGGGCTCTCTGCAGACTGCTCGCAGCCACTGCAGCTTGCGAGTGTGGCAATGAAAAGACAGCGCAGCAGCGGACTCATAAGTTTCTTCGGTTGCGGGTTGCTGGGGAAATCCACCCGGCCAGAGGAAGACTACTTCGCGGGGGCTGCGAAGCAAATAAGAGGCCCCTGCGCGGATCCTATCATGGCAGCTACGGCGACTTGAGCGTCCAGTCGAACTGCTGAGCCCCGGCTTCAACCGTTGCGGTGAGTGTGCTGGCAGTGTTGTAGCGTTCGGGTACCCGCTCAGGAATCTCTTGCTTGCTGCCGTTTGAGTGGGTGATCCAGTTATACGTTGTGATCCGGACGGTGTGCTTGCCGAGTGTCGCCCCGTATTTTCCCGGGAGATAGGAGAGGCTGTAGCGGCCGGAAGAATCAGTGTCGCCGTAAGAGGGTGAACCCGATGCCGGGGTGAATTCCACGGTCGCGGCAGCGAGCGGGCTGCCGTTGAGGGTTACCTGCCCAGTTACGGTTCCCAGCGCGATGGCGGGGCTGGAGAAGAACAGCCAGAAGAAAATTCTGGCAACAATCACCAGTCCGATGGCCGTGACAAGCATGCCCAATGCTGTCGTCAGCCGAGGCTGCTCCTCCAGCCGGGCCCGAAACCGATTCACCAGTTCTTCGGCGATGGCACGGATGATGATGAGGATGTCTGAACCACTTGCACCCATGCAGGACCTTCACGATGGGGAGACGCTGGAGCCAGTGCCGGGCGAGTCCCGCCGACAGGTTATTGAGCTGGAGTCACGATGCCGTCATTCCGAATGCCGAGATGTTGGTAGACGCCAAGGGTAGCGACGTCATAGGTGGGACTATTGTTGTTAAAGGTAGCCCCGCCGTTTGAGAAACTGATCTCGTCGTTGATCGTATGAACGCTGCCGTCACAGTAAAGGAAGTTCGCACCACCTGGATGGGCGCTGCTGAACCCCTCGGTGCAGCTGTTCGTCGAGGCGGAAGGCCGGGGGTCGTTGAGCTTCATGCTGACCCGTGCTCGAATCCAGTAGCTCCCCCACATGTCAGGGCCAGGAGGGTTTCGTACGCCGATCCACGTTGCTGCCTGACAGCGATCATGTCGTTCACCGACAGCAAAGGTCTTGCTGAGACCGTCGGTGATGTCAACAAGGCGGACCGGCTTGTCGACCCAAAACACTCCGTTGCCGTTGGTGCCAATGACGGGGCTGGGGTCATTCAGGCCGCCGTTGCCAACGTAATTCGAAGTGGCCGGCTCGAAGCCGGAGGGGCAGTTGTCGCAATTGAACAACCGATACTCGGGATCATTGGCAGGGCCGCTCGGCAGCAAGTCTGGAGTTAGGTCGGTCGGGCAGCGGAAACCGGAAATTCGAGTCTGCAGAAGTGGCCTGAGGCTGGCGTCAGCAATGGTGTCACGGAGCGTTTGAGTGGAGACTTTGAGATTGTCGAAAAGCACTTGCTCCTCGAGCATCGGCAGCAGAAATACCGGCCAGCCCCACTCAGCTTTGAGTTGGCCACCAGGCGGCCAGCCGAGCGGAAAGCTGCCACGGACGTCGGCATAGTTGTGGAGTGCGATTCCGACCTGCCGCATGTTGTTGACGCATGATATCCGGCGGCCGGCCTCCCGCGCCTGCTGCACGGCGGGCAGTAACAGTCCGACCAGCGCTGTACCTGATGGATATCGTCGTCGGATATGCAGCTACCCCTGACTAGGGGAGTATCTCAAGAGGCCCGCGACTGGTCAAACGGAAAAGACAATCCGACATTTCAGCTGCTGGATGCTGTGGCACTCCAGACGTAGGTTCCAATCGCTGCGGTCATCAGTACTGCGGCCGCCAGTCGTTTGAAAAACATGATCTGGTCGACCCGACTCTCCAGGTCGTGCCAGCCGAGGTGGGCCAATACCGCGCCGATCACCACCGACATCACGCCGCGTGTTGACTGCAGGATGGTGCTGAGGACAACGCCTACCGAACCGATGCAGGCGTAGAGCGACACCATCGCCGTCAGCCAGGCGGCTGAGTACTCGGCCGCCGCGAGCCAGTCACGGCTGGTTGGACGCTGCAGGCGTGCGTACTCAGCGGCAACCAGTGGCAGCACAAACAGGCCACCCAGCACATAGGTCAGCGCCATCGCCAGGCTGCCGGCCCGCAGTCGACTGATTGGCAGGGCCAACTCGAGGGCGTCAATCAGCGCAACGATGCCGAGGTCGGCAACCGCGAAGCAGCAGCAAGCAAAACCGAGCAAGCAAAGAGCCGCTGCTGTAACTCCTGCCCCACCCCGCTGCTGCACAACTGCTGCGGCCGCGCAGAGGGCGACCGCCAGCCACTGGCCAGAGGTGAGCGACTGGCGGAGCACCACCGAGACGATCAGCGCAAGCGCGATGATTTTCAGTCCCAACAAGGGCGAAAGCTTTGAGGCGTCATCCCGGGTGAGCAGATGAAAAACGCAAGCCTGCCCCACAAAATAGCTGCCGGTCGAAACGAAGCAGGCTGACCAGACGCTCCACGAAAAAAACGCTGCCGCGGTGGTCTCAGCTGGAATGAGCAGCCAAGCGATTGGTAGGCAGGCCAGACCCATCAGCAGGTGAGCCAGCACCAGCAGCCGGCGACTCCCGCCGGGGCGGCGGGTGCCGTGATGCCGGGAGACGAGGTACGAGATCGAGCTGAACAACGCGCAGCCAAGCCCGGCCGCGACACCAAATGCGAGTGAGTTCACGCCGGTACCTTACCCGATGAAACGCCGGCCCTTTACAGGTTGGTTTTTGGTTAGGGCCTCAGCATTCGAGCCTGCAGATTCCGCGCGACCCGCACAACCAGTGCGCGGTGGCTGGCAGGTGAACGGCGGTGATGCCGCTAAACGCGGCGGGCTTCTCAGCGACGGGTAGAGTTGTCTGGGCCACTGTTGCCAGACCGGTCCGCGCACGTCCACCCGCACCTCCTGTCGGAACCCCTCCATGGCCAGTGCCAATCGCAGCTTTGCCCGCGGCATGCCCCAGCGGCTTGCCACCGGCGACTACATCCTCGACCCCGATGTCCCCGAACAGGCCACTGCAGCTGACCGGGGCGTCCAACTGGCCGCCATCGCCCTGGTGCCGGTGATTGCCTTTGTCGTCGTCTCGCTTGCTAGTTTCGACGCGGCCGATCCACCGGCCGGCCGGGGCTTTCCGCCGCGGGTTGAGCCGGCCAACGCCTGCGGCCATCTCGGTGCTGTTGTCGCCACCACGATCTATCAGAGTGTCGGCCTTGCCGGCTGGCTGGCCGTTGGCTTTCTGGCCGGCCTCGACGTGGCAATGTTTCGTCGCCGCCAGTTGGCCGACCTGCCCTGGCGGGCCGGAGGTGTCGTGCTGGCGATGCTCGGGAGTACTACGCTGCTCACGCTCTTTTTGCCAGCCGCAGTGCCGCGTCCGCTCTGGGGGCCGGGGGGCAGCATTGGCCTGCTGGCAGCGCATGGTGCTTTGCAGTATCTGGCTCCGACCGGCGCGGCAATTGTGGCACTGGCATTGCTGGGCACCGGGCTGTTCCTGGCCTGTGACCAGCTGATGGTGCGACTGCTGGGGATGCTCGTGAGCTTCCTCTCAACCCTCGGTGACGCTGGGCTGATGGTCGGCCGCGGGCTCTGGAACCTGCGGCGGCGATCGGCGGCCGAGGCTGAGAGCGAGGACGATGCCGAGGAGGCTGAGGCCGACCAGACCTGGTGGCAACGCCGCCGGGCTGCCCGGCTGGCGGCCGCTGCGGAGGCTGAGACCGAAGAGGACGATGACGAAGAGGCCGATGACGGCCCGACCATTCGGGTTCGGCGCCGCACCCCGGTCGTGGAAGAGGAAGAAGAGGTTGAGGACGAATCCGAGGAGTGGGCTGAAGCTGACGAGTCGGACGACGCAGAAGAAGCAGAAGATGCCAACGAGGCCCCCCGGCCGGTGCCGATTCGCAGTCGACAGAGCCGACGCGTCAAGCAGTTGGAACTCGACCTCGCCCCCGATCCAGCGGGTGACTACACCCTTCCCTCGCTCGACCTGCTACTGCCGCCCGAGCAGCTTGCCCTTGATGAACAAGAAGTTGAGGTCCGCGAGCGGGCTCGGATACTTGAGCAGACCTTCGCCAACTTTGGCTTCAAGGTGCGAGTGGTCGAGATCGAGACTGGACCGGTGATCTCGCAGTATGAGATCGAGTTGGAAGCCGGCCTGCGGCTTGCCAAGATCACCAACCTTGCTGACGACCTCGCCATCGCCCTCCGTGTGCCGGCGGTCCGGATCGTCGCCCCGATTCCGGGGAAGAACTCGGTCGGTGTCGAGGTGCCCAACACCGATCGGCAGATGGTGCGGCTGCGGGAGGTGATGGAGGAAACGCAGGCCAAGACCCGCACCATGAAGATTCCGGTCTATCTCGGCAAGGACGTCGCCGGCAACCCGATGGCAGTCGATCTGGCAAGCATGCCGCACTTGCTCATCGCTGGCCGAACCGGCACCGGGAAGAGCGTCTGCCTCAACTCGATCATCGTCTCGATGCTCATGACCCGGCGGCCCGATGAGGTCCGGATGTTGATGATCGACCCGAAGATGGTCGAGCTAACACCGTACAAGTCGCTGCCGCATCTGATGCACCCGGTCGTCACCGACATGAAGAAGGCCGAGGCAATCCTCGCCTGGGCGGTCGACAAGATGGAACAGCGTTATGCCCTGCTGGCCCGAGCCGGCGTCCGGCACCTCACGCAGTACAACGCCCTGGGCCGCGCGGAACTGCTCAAGCGGATCAACCCTGAAAGCCAGGAAGAGGCCGACGCCATTCCGACGACTATGCCGTTCATCGTGATGATCGCGGACGAGATCGCCGACATGATGATGACCGCGGGCAAGGAGATCGAGCAGTACATCATTCGGCTGGCCCAGAAGAGCCGGGCGGTTGGTATCCATCTGATTCTGGCTACGCAGAAACCGACGGTCGACGTCATCACCGGCCTGATCAAGAGCAACCTGCCGGCCCGGATCGCCTTCCAGGTGGCCAGCCGAACCGACAGCCGGGTAGTGCTTGACGAATGCGGCGCTGAAAAGCTGCTTGGCAACGGCGACATGCTCTTTCTTTCGCCCGGCACTAGCCTGACCTTGCGTGGCCAAGGCACCTTTGTCAGTGATGACGAGATTGGCCGGGTGATGGGCACGATTGGCACCAGCGAGCCGCAATATGCAGCCGAACTGGTCAACCTGCAGCCAGCCAACGCCGGGGAAGAGCCGGCTAAGGGCTCTGCTGGCAAGGACCGCGACGAGCTCTACGAGGCGGCGGTTGAGGTGGTGATCCGCGAGGGCCGGGGAAGCGTCTCACTCTTGCAGCGGGCGCTCGGTGTCGGCTACGGCCGAGGGGCTCGGCTGATCGACTACATGGCCGAGGATGGGATTGTCGGCCAGTACGCCGGCAGTCAGGCCCGCGAAGTGCTGATGACCATGGAAGAGTGGGCTGCCGCCCAGGGTGAAGAGCCGGTGCCACCCGACCCACCGCCACGGCGGCTAAAGATCAATCCGCATGCTGAGGAGACCGCGACCGACGACGACGAAGATGAAGTCGCCGAGGACGATGCCGAGACGGCTGAGGCCTGGGACGAAGCGGACGAAGCCGAGGAGGCTGAAGATGCTGAGGACGAACCAGACGACTCCGAAGAAGAGTACGAGGAGTACGAAGAAGAGTACGACGAAGAAGAATATGAAGAGGAAGACGACTCCGAGGCCACTGAGGAAGATGACGAGGACGATAAATGAAGGCCGCGGTCATTTCGCACGTTGGACCGCCTGAGGCAATTCAGATCGTCGACCTGCCCGACCCTGTGGCCGGACCCGGCCAGGTGTTGGTGCGGGTGCGGGCGGCGGCCGTCAACCCGATCGACACATATGTGCGATCCGGCAGCGTAGCCATGCCTCTAGTCTTTCCTTTCGTAGTCGGCTGTGACCTGGCCGGCGAGGTGGTCGCTGTCGGGTCCGGTGTGACGGCATTCAAAACTGGCGATCGGGTGTGGGGCTCAAACCAGGGCGTGCTAGGCCGCCAGGGGACCTGTGCCGAACTGGCAGCTGTTGGGGCTGAGTGGATTTATCCGACTCCGGCTGGCGTCAGCGATCGAGACGCAGCCGCAGCCGCGCTGGTCGGTATCACTGCCCATCTCGGGCTCGTGCACCATGCGATGGTGCAGCCGGGCGAGACGGTGCTGGTCAATGGCGGTTCCGGGGCGGTTGGCTCGATGGTGATCCAGATGGCCGGGCTACTCGGCGCCCGGGTCGTGGCGGTTGCCGGGACTGATGCTGGCCTTAAGCGGGTGCGTGAGTTGGGGGCTGCAGCCATCGACCGTCGCGTGGATGATGTGACCGCAGCCATCGCCGCCGCCTGTCCTGACGGTGTGAATCTCTGGTGGGAGGCCCTCCGCGAGCCTGACTTCGACACGGCAGTCGGGAGCCTCGCCGAAAGTGGCCGGATGATCCTGATGGCGGGCCGCGATGCCCGACCACCCTTCCCCGTCGGTCCGTTCTACGTCAAGCAGGCTCGGCTCCTTGGGTTTGTGATGTTCAAGGCGGCAGCCGAGGTGCAGGCCGCAGCCGCCGAGGCGATCAATGGA
>RFVE01000004.1 GCA_009922585.1 Planctomycetia bacterium | reverse complement strand
AGTGAACGTCAAGCGAGAGGGCATGGGCAACCCCGAACGGCGGCATCACCAAGGCTGCCGGTCCGGTCGCTCCAAGCCAACGCGTCCCTACTGCGCAAGGTACAGCGGCAGCGGGCTCTCCCGCAGGAGCTGCAGGGCTGTCTCACCGAAGAGTTTGCGGAGCAGCAGGTTCTTGGCCGAGTTCCCCGCCACGATCAGGTCGGCACCCCAGTTCTGGGCGTAGGGCACCAGTTCGTGGGAGGGATCGCCCGCGACAAAGTCGGTTTCGATACTGCGACCATGGGCCTCGAAGTAGCCCTGCACCGCTTCTAGCCGCCGCTGGCAGGTGGCAGCATCACGCCCAAAGTGGCCACCAGCCGCTCAAGGCTGTCGGTCGGCTCGGGCACCACGTCATGCTCAAAGAGGCCGCTCAAGCCGAATACGCAGAGGTCGTGGTACCGCACCAAATCAGCAGCGATTTCAAACGGATCACCGGTTCGCTCACAGGTGCGGTGGGTTACGCCGGCCTCACCGCACTTGCTGGCAAACAGCTCATTCGCCTTGGCGATCTCGGCCGCCACCTTCTCCATGCGGTCGTGCCGCAGTTCGGCCGTCAGGGCCTCGACCCCGACGCCGATGGGCCGCGGGCCGGTCCACTCGAGCCGGGTCTGATCGATGACCGCCAGGCCAAGCAGTTCCGCCCCGTTGGTCTTGGCCAGTTCGACCGCATGACTAACAACCGACTCGGCCGAGCGGCTGGTTCCTAGTCCAACCAGAATGCGTTTGATCATAGGGTTGCGTACTCACAGAAGACGACGAGGACGGGGCCGCATGACGACCAAAACACCATTCCAGAAATCATCGCACACTTCCCTCTCGGCGACCACCGGGGGCAGACCTGTCCGGCCAAGGCAGTAGCTTTGCCAGTTCGATCACCGTCACCGGCACGAGGGCAAGCCCGAGGACCAGACCCCACTCTGCCTCAAGGGCCTGCTCAATCTCAAAGACCGACTGCACCCCTGGCAGCATCACCACTGCCAGTTGCAGCAGACCCGACAGCACTATTGCCACCAGCAGCCAGGGGTTCGAAAAAAAGCCGAGGCCGAAGGCGGTCTGCCGTTCGCTCCGGCAGCCGATGGCAAAGAACAACTGGGCGAAGGCGGCCACACAGAAGGTAATCGTCCGGGCTTCGGCCTCGCGGCAGGCCTCACCCTGCCAGGTCAGCCAGAAGGCGACGATCGAGACCGCCGCCACCAAAAGCCCGTGGGTGAGAATCAGCAGCCCCCGCCGCAGCGGAATGACCGGTTCGCGGGGCGGCCGCGGTGCCCGGCTCATGATGTCCCGCTCGGGTGGCTCGAGGCCCAGAGCGAGAGCCGGCAGGCCGTCAGTCACCAGATTGAGCCAGAGAATCTGAATCGCCGCCAGCGGTGCCGGCCAGCCAGCGACTGCCGCGACAAACATCAGGATCACCTCCCCAGCATTGCATGAGAGCAGATAATGGATGAACTTCTGAATGTTGTCATAGATACCACGGCCCTCCTCGACCGCGCTGACGATCGAGGCAAAGTTGTCATCGGTCAGCACCATGTCGGAGGCTTCCTTGGTGACATCGGTGCCGGTCACCCCCATCGCGATACCGATGTCGGCCGCCCGCACCGCCGGGGCGTCGTTGACGCCGTCGCCGGTCATCGCCACCACCTCGCCCCGCCGCTGCCAGGCCTTTACGACCCGCAGCTTGTGCTCGGCCGAGACACGGGCATAGACCGCGACCTGCCCAACCGTCTCGACCAGGACATCGTCGTCAAGGCTGTCGAGGTCGGCCCCGGTCACTGCCCGATCACCATCGGCATCATCCACCAGCCGAAGCTCCCGGCCGATCGCCAGGGCTGTGGCGGGATGATCGCCGGTAATCATCACCGGGCGGATGCCGGCTGAGCGGCAGGTCTCAACCGCGGCGCGAACCTCATCGCGAGGCGGGTCAATCATTCCTGCCAGACCGGCAAAGACGAGCTCGGCTTCGCTGATGTCGGCAGCCGAAGTCGCTACTGCCGCCACGTGCCCGTCGGCCATCTGCAGGGGATCATGCGGCTCAAGCTCCCGCCAGGCATGGGCCAGCACCCGCAGGGCCCGGTCGGCCATGCCGGCGGCAGTGGCCAGAATCTCCCGGCGGCGGTCGTCGGTCAGGCTGACCACCTCGCCGTTTCGTTGCTCGGCCACACAACGGCCCAACAAGACTTCGGGGGCCCCCTTGGTGTAGACCAGCGGCCCTGCCTCTCGCCGCACCACCACCGACATCAGCTTCCGTTCCGAGTCGAACGGTTTTTCCAGCAGGATCGGCTCGTCAGCATCGTCTCCACCCAGGCCCGCCTTGCGGGCGGCCACCACGAGTGCCCCTTCGGTCGGGTCGCCCACCACCTGCCAGGTCGCCCCGTCACCGGTCGGTCGGATCGTGGCGTTATTGCAACGGAGGGCGATCGACAGCAGCCGCCACAGGTCAGCGTCGTCGCGGGCCGTCACCGGTGTCGGTTCGCCATCGTCCGGCAGCCGCTTGAAGCTGCCGTGGGGGTCATAGCCCGCGCCACTGACCTCGTAGCGACCCGACGGCGTCACCAATTCGCGGACGGTCATTTCATTGCGGGTAAGCGTGCCGGTCTTGTCCGAGCAGATCACGGTGACTGACCCGAGCGTTTCCACACTCGGCAGCCGCCGGACCAATGCGTTGCGGGCAACCATCCGCTGCAGGCCGATCGCCAGCACCAGTGTCACCACTGCCGGCAGCCCCTCGGGCACCGCCGCCACCGCCAGGCTGACCGACCGCATCAGCACGTCGAGCAGGCCACCACCCCGGCCGATTTCAAGCAGGAAAATCACACCGACCACCACCAGGCAGACGATGATGAGCAATCGGCCCAACTCCCCCAGCCGCCGCTGCAGCGGTGTCATTTCGGGCTCTGACCGCGACAGCAGGCTGGCAATCCGCCCGAGCTCGGTCTGCATACCGGTCTGGGTCACCACCGCCACGGCATGGCCCGCCGCCACTACGGTGCCGGCATGAACCATTGTCGTCCGATCACCGAGGCTGGCGGCCTCGGCCACCGCCGCATCAGCCTGCTTGCCGACCGGCTCAGACTCACCCGTCAGCGCCGACTCGGTCACCCGCAGGCTCGCCGACGTCAGCAACCGGGCGTCCGCCGGCACGTTGTCGCCCGCTTCGAGTTCGATCCGATCACCTGGCACCAGCTGGTCGGCCGGCAGCGACCGGGGCTCGCCGTCGCGGGTCACCCGGGCCTCAGGAGCTGACAGCCGTTTGAGCGCAGCGAGCGCCTGCCGGGCCCGCTCTTCCTGCAGAAAGCCAATCAGGCCGTTGACCAGCACGATTGCCACGATGGCTGCGGTATCGGCCCATTCGCCCAGGAGCCCCGAAATCACCGCTGCCGCGATCAGGATTAGGATGACCAGATCTTGAAACTGCCGCAGCAGTTTCCGCCACCAGGGTGGCGGCGGCGACTCCTGCAGCTGGTTCGGACCCAGCTCGGCTAACCGGCCAGCAGCCTGCGACTGAGCAAGCCCCGCCGCCGCATCGGTTTCCAGCCTTTGCACCACCTCAGCTGAAGACAGTGCATGCCAGTCGATGCGGCTGTCATCAGCCTCCCGGCTACGGTCGTTGGACTGTTTCTGTGTTTGCTCGTAAGAGCGAAGCCGCACCAGCAAAAGGCAGAGGTGACGGGACCGGGATTAGTAGCAGTCGGCTGGTTCACGACGGCAGATAATAAACCAACACCAATCCGCCGAGCAGCACCAGCAGCATCAAAAAGGCATCGGGCTCGATCAGCGGCAGCCGCCGCTCAGCATGATAGAGCTGGCCGAGGATGGCGATTGCCGTGGCGATGACCACTGCAAAAGCGGTCACCGCATGCGACATCGACACCGCCGCGAACAGCGGCCCCTCGTGAAAGGCATCGAGCGGGGCAAACAACACCATGTTGAAGGCATTGCTGCCCAGCGTGTTGCCGATTGCCAAGTCGATAGCTCCAAGCCGGACCGCAGTAATCGAGGCGACCAACTCTGGCAGCGAGGTGCTCACCGCCACCAGCGTCGTGCCGACGAACGTGCCGCCCAACCCCGTCTGCTCGGCCAAGTCGCCAGCCACATGGGCAAGCCTCGGCCCGGTCAGCACCAGCACCACTGCGGCGGCAGCGAAGAGCACCGCCGACCGCCAGAGCGGGCCAGTGGCAGCATGTGGCGGCTCTTCGGCGGCTGCACCTGCTCGGGCCTCAGCCGCGAGTCGAGCTGAAATCCGTTGATCGATGAAGATCATCCGCGCCCCCAGCAGATAAGCCAGCAAAATGGCCCAGGACCAGCCGCTGATACCCAGCAGCGTCACCTCGGGAAGCCTGCCTGCCGTAAGCACGGCAAGGCCGGCAAGCGAGGTCAAGGCGATGCCAAGCGCCGCCGAAAGGGCATGCGAAGCGGCTTCACGGGAAAGCATCCGCCGGCCGGAGCGAATCGTAAGATCAATCGAGGCGAGAATCAGCAGGTTCATCAGGCTGCTGCCAAAAAGGTCACCGGCCGCCAGGTCGGTCAGGCCGGCTCGCACCGCGGCGATGTCAACCGAGAGTTCGGGCAGCGACGTCACTGCGGCCAGCATCAGGCTGCCGATCAGCAACCGGCCGAGTCCAGTGACCTCAGCAATCGCATCAGCCGACTGGGCCAGCAGCGAGCCGGCCACGGCCACGACAGCTGCGAGCAGCAAAAACTCTCCGAAGAGCATTGGAAAGGCTCCTGTTCTGGTCGCGGGCCTGTCTGCGGGCAACGAGAGCGGCTACCCATCCCGCCGCCGCCGGAACGAGACCAGCTGGTCGGCCTGCCGGCGAATGTCACTATCGCTGAGCGGCTTGGCCAGGATCAGCCCGGCGATGAACCCGGCGACGTGGGCCGAGTAGGCCACGCCGCCGCCGGTGTCCGAAAAGCCGAGGACGATCTGCATCAAAAAATAGATGCCAACCGCCACATAGCCAGGGACATCCATGATGATCCGCAGCAGAATCACGCTGACCCGCCGGTTGGGGTGGAGCACCAGGTAGCCACCGAGCACCCCAGAAATCGCCCCCGACGCTCCCAGGCAGGGTGTCAGCGCTTCCTCTCCCCGGGCGTTGAGAAAGACGAACGCCAGCGAGGCGAGCACGCCACTAGCGAGATAGAAGATGATGTACCGCCAGTGGCCCATGTCGTCCTCGACGTTGTCGCCGAAGATGAACAGAAACCACATGTTGCCCAGCAGGTGCATCCAGCTGCCGTGCAGAAAAATGCCCGTGATCAGCGTGAGCCAGACCGGAATCGGCGTGGGCCGCAGGCCGGGCACCGGCACCTGGAGCCGCTGCCCTTGATAGACGACCTCACGGACCGCATCCTCGGTCACGATGTCCCGGCCGGAGATGATCTCGGCCGGCACTTGGCAGAAGGCGAGTGTCACATTGTCGTTCTGCCCACCCTGCTGGAACAGCACGAAGACCAGCACGTTGGCCGCGATCAGCGACCAGGTGACGACCGGCAGCCGCTGCCGGTCGGAGTTGTCGTCGCCAAGAGGAAAGACCATTTGTCGCCATGCCGCAAGAAGGAAGACCGACCCTCACCATGAAGACCATGGCTAAGACAAATGTACGGTCTGGTGCGGACTGCGTCGAAAGAAGATCAGGCGGCCTTCGATCGGGTGGAACCCTTGCCGGTGCCGGTTGCCGGGCTGGCTTCCACCTCTTCAAGCTTCCGCTCGATCCAGCCATCGACACTCCAGGGACCACCGCCGGCGTAGATCAAGGCAAGCAATCCACCGCCGATGGCCATGTTCTTCATGAACTGGATCACCTGCAACTGCCGCTGAACCGGATCGGCGATCATCCAGAAATCGTGAAAGTAGAAGGTGGCAGCCGCCAGGAAGACGAACAAGAAGGCGGCCCCAATGCGGGTCCAGGCACCGGCCAGCAGTGAGAGCCCGCCCAGCAGGATCAGCCCGATCGCGCCGAACAGGGCGAGCCGTGGATTAGGGATCCCTTCGCTCCGCATGTATTCAGCCGTCTGTGAAAAGTGCCGGATCTTGCTGTCGAAGGCGCTGAACAGAAAGACCGCCACCATCATCAGTCGGGCCAGCAGCGACACGCAGCCCTGCACAAAATTGGCAACCTGTTCCATGACACTCCGTCTCCTGACGTTTCACGCCGGCTACCACCGCCTGCGGCAGACCCTGCGGCGGGATAGTCGCGTCCCCGTCTCCTCGCCGCAAGACCGACCGCATTGTCAGGCGGGGCAATCAGGGGAAGCCAGGGGAAGCGCTCGCCTTACAGTCGGCCACCCCAGGAAGTCAGGAGCGGAAGCGACTGGACTGGCAGCATGCTCGCTTCCGACTGCAACGCGCACTGCTGATCCCCCGGCTTACGACTTTATGATGGTGCGGGACTCGCGTCTTCCAGCAGAAAAGCCCATTCTTAGAAGCCCGAAGCGCAAGCTGAGGAAAGCCGCTTAGTCTGCCCCCGGTGCGAATTCCCTCGGCTCGCGCCTCGGGCTTTCCGGAGTTCGGTCGCACCAGCAAAACTTGCGCCCGAAGGCTGCCAAGCCAATCATCCACACACATTCCGCCTGCCTTCGTGGGTGCCCAAACCACCGTTACACCGGCTGGTCCCGCGTCACGCAATGCACTGCCCCACGGCCGCGGATGAGCTCGAGGGCTGAAAATGGCTCGACCGTCCGGCTAGGAAACAGGCCGGCCAGGGTCTTGATCGCCGCAGCGTCGGCGGCATGGTCAAACGTTGGCATGATCACCGCCCCGTTGAGCAGATAGAAGTTGAGATAGCTCGCCGGTAGCTGGACACCGGCAAAGCCGACGCGGGGTGGCAGGTCGAGTGGAATCACCTCCAGCCTGCGGCCGCGGGCATCAACCAGCGTCTCAAGCAGAATCAGGTTGTTCTCAAGCGGCTCGTGATTGGGATCATTTCGATCGGGCTGGCGGGCAGCCACAACCCGCCCTGGGGCAACAAACCGGGCCAGCTGGTCGATGTGGCCGTCGGTATCATCGCCGGCCAGTTCGCCCCCCACCCAGAGCACCTTCTCGATGCCGAGTGACTGCTGGAGCACGTCGGTCAGTTCCGCCCGGCTGCGGCCTGGGTTCCGCTGCGGGTTGTCGATGCAGCGGTGATTGACCAGCAACGTGCCCTCACCGTCGGTCTCAATCGCACCGCCCTCTAGCACGATCCCCGGCTGCACGGCATCGAACCCCAGACGGCTCGCCATCTGGCCCGCCACGGCAGCGTCGGCATCCCAGGGCGGATACTTGCCCCCCCAGGCATTGAATTCGAAGACAACGGCGCGGGGCGGCCCGGGCGTGAGCGGCTTGAGGAACACGGGGCCGGTATCCCGCAGCCACGAGTCACTCGTCGGAATATCGATCAGTTCAACATTGGCAATGCCCTGCAGATGCGCGGTGGCGTCATCCAACACCGGCCCGGTCCCGATCACCCGCACCGGCTCGTAGCCAGCCAGTAACCGCACCAGCCGCACAAAGGCGGGCGGGATGTTGGCAAAGTCTCCCAGAAAGGTCTGTCGCCGATGCGGCCAGGCCAGCCAGGTGGCTGCATGCGGCTCCCACTCAGCCGGCAGGCGATAGCCGGCAGCTGGCGGCGAGGCTGGCGTGGCGGCGGGCATCAGGCCTCTCCCCAGCGGGCGAGCAGACCAGCATAGGCATCGATGCGGCGATCCCGAAAGAAGGGCCAGCGGGTCCGCGACCATTCGATCTGGCTGAGTTCACAGTCAACTACCAGCACTGCCGGGGTGTCGTGACTGGCAATCGCCAGCCGCTGACCGTTGGGCGCATAGACCACGCTCGCCCCCCAGAATCGCAGCGGCCCTTCGCGGCCGGGCAATGGCATGGCTCTTCAGCATCGTGTCCCACGACTCGTACTGTTCGGCGTGCAGTTGCTCTTCGCCGTCGAGCCAGCCGATTGCGGTGGGATAGAAGAGCACCTCGGCTCCGGCCAGCGACGTCAGCCGCGCGGCCTCGGGATACCACTGGTCCCAACAGACCAGCGGGCCGACCTGCAGCCGGCTGGTTGGCACACTGATAAAGCCCGTGTCACCCGGCGTAAAATAAAACTTCTCGTAATAGTGCGGGTCATCGGGAATGTGCATCTTGCGATAGGTCCCCGCCAGCGACCCGTCGGTGTCAAAGACAACCGCCGTGTTGTGAAACAGGCCGTGGCTCCGCCGCTCAAAGACGCTGCCGACAAGCACCACCTGATGTTCGCAGGCGGCGGCAGCCAGCCGATCAGTCAGCGGGCCTGGCACGCTTTCTGCCTCAGCGAAGCGGTCATGCTCTTCGGCTTGGCAGGGATACTCGCCAGCGAAGAGTTCCTGCAGACAAACGACGTCTGCTTCTTGCGCTTTGGCAGCGGCAATTCCGGCAAGGGCCTGTTCAATGTTGGCCTCACGGTCAGCCGTACAGGCTGACTGCACCAGCCCCAGCCGCAGTTTCCGGGCGGCCGGTGGAGGCATCAGGCCACCACTTCCTGCCGCTCACTCAGCCGGGCCGCCGGCACTGGGAATTGCTCGGCCAATTCTGCCACCTCACGGCGCCACCCGCCGCATCTCGTCGGCTCCCATGCCGCGGGTGGTCAGCGCCGGGGTGCCCAGCCGGATGCCGGAGGGATCGACCGGCTTCCGCTCATCGTAGGGAATCATGTTCTTGTTGCAGGTGATGCCGCAGCGGTCGAGGGCCTCCTCCGCCAGCTTACCGCCGAGGCCCAGTGGCGTGACGTCAACCAACATCAAATGGTTATCGGTACCGCCACTGACCAGCTTCACGCCACCAGCAGCAACCGCCTCAGCGAGCACGCGGGCGTTATCGACGACCTGCTGGGCATAGGCCTTGAAGTCAGGACGGAGAGCCTCGGCAAAGGCGACAGCCTTCCCGGCAACGACGTGCATCAATGGCCCGCCCTGAGTACCAGGAAAGACAGACCGGTCGAGGTCCTTGGCATGCTCAGCCCGGCACATGGCAATGCCACCCCGCGGCCCCCGCAGGGTCTTATGGGTCGTGCTGGTGACAAAGTCGGCTACGGGCACGGGGCTGTTGTGGATACCGGCCGCCACGAGTCCGGCATAGTGGGCCATGTCAACGAGGAGTTTCGCCCCAACCTCACGGGCGATCTCGGCAAAGCGATCGTGGGGAATCTCCCGCGGGTAGGCACTGGCGCCGGCCACGATCAGCTTTGGCTTGTGCTCGCGGGCCAGACTGGCGATCTGGTCGAAGTCGAGCAGATGATCGTCCTGACGGACACCATAGTGAACGAAGCGGTAGAGGATGCCAGAGCTGTTCAGCCGCATGCCGTGGGTGAGGTGCCCACCATGGGCCAGGTCGAAGGCCAGCACCGTGTCGCCAGGCTGGATCGCCGCCAGGTAGACTGCCGAGTTGGCCTGACTGCCTGAGTGAGGCTGCACATTAGCGTGCTCGGCCCCGAAGAGTTGCTTCGCTCGGTCGCGGGCCAGGTCCTCAACTTTGTCGACGAACTCGCAGCCACCGTAGTACCGGCGGCCTGGGTAGCCCTCGGCATACTTGTTGGTCAGGACGCTGCCCACTACCTGCATCACCGCTGGGCTGGCTCGTCGGCTATGGCCGACCAGATCTCGGGATCTTCCAGTTCGACAAAATTCACGCGTCACCTCCTCGGACTGTGCGGCCAGCGATCCACTGTTGGAGTGGAGCCATTCAGGTCTATTGTGCGGGCGTGATGGGGAGGCGTCAACGAACACCACGCGTCAGGGCAGCCGGAGCGGCTCCGGCATGAACGTCACGATCGGAATGAGGCAGGAGGCCAGCCCGAGGGCCTGCCGCCAGCGGTCGAGCGGTCGGCCCTCGTCACGGATCGGCGGATGGTCCGCCCCCATGAAGGTGATGATCACCACCATCGCCACCCAGTGATAGCCGCCGAAGACGATAATGCCGCCAATCGCCCCCAACAGGACCGCCCGGGTGACCAGGTACGACCGCCGGCCAAAAAGGGCGTGGCAGACATGCCCGCCGTCGAGCTGGCTGATCGGAATCATGTTGAGCCCCGTCACCAGCAGCCCCACCCAGCCAGCCATCAGTAGTGCGTTGGGGGCAATTGTCTGGCCTGCGGACAGGTCGGGTCTGATTGCGGCCAGCAGCCACTGCCCCAGCAGCGGCAGGGCGAACGGATTGCTCTCACCCGGTGTGCCCGTGGCCATACCGACCGCCAGCACCGGCACCGCCACCGCGAGGCCAGCCAGCGGGCCGGCCAGGGCGATGTCGAACAACTGCCGGCGGTCGGCCCGCGAGCCTTCCATACCAATCACCGCCCCCAGGGTGCCGGTCAGCATCACCGGCACCGGCAGGAAGAAGGGCAGCGTCGCTGGAATCCGATGCTGCCGGGCCGCCAGAAAATGCCCCGCCTCGTGGGCCGTCAAAATCGCCATCACTGCCAGCATGTAGCTCACACCACGCGGCCAGTACTGGTCGACGTCGGCCCAGAAGGTGTCGTCCAGCCCAAGGATCAGCGGCTGCCAGCCAACCGTGCCGGCGGCAAAGGTGGTCAGGCAGGTGCCGAGATAAAGATAGATCTGCAGCCGCAGTCGCCCGGCAGGTGGCTGATTTGGCCGATGCCGCGGCGGTTGCCAGCCGGGCGGCAGGTGAGCTGAGCCCACTTGGTCAGGCCCGCAGGGGACCATCTCAGCGTCTGGATCAGCGGGAGGAATATTGGGGGAAGAAGGCATGTCGCTCGTCAGGATAGCCGGTCATTGCTCCAGCAGGCTGGTAGACTTCAAAAGAGATTTTTTCCTCGACCCATCTTTTTGCCAGGCACCCCCTCACGTCCGCCCATGAACGCTCCCAATACCGCCGATTGTGCTGAGGCCGCCACGGCAGCCGCGAGCCAGCCCCCCAGCATCCGCCGCCAGCTCGCCGGTGTCGATGTCCGCGCATTGGCTGAACGCTTCGGCACACCTCTGTATGTCTACGACGCCGCCGTCATCCGCGAGCGGTGTGCCGATCTGGCGGCCTGGGACACCGTCCGGTTCGCCCAGAAGGCCTGCTCAAATCTGGCGGTGCTCGATCTGGTTCGCCGCGAAGGGGTGCTGGTCGATGCCGTCAGCCACGGTGAAATTGCCCGGGCACTGGCCGCCGGCTATCCCACCACGCCAGCGGCAAGTGCCGACGGCCTGCCGCCGGCTCATCCGATTGTCTACACAGCCGACATCTTCGATCGCGAAAGCCTCGAAGCGGTCGTGCGTCACGGCGTTCATGTCAACTGCGGCTCAGCCGACATGCTCGAGCAGTTGGCTGAGCGGGTGCCGGGTGCCGACGTAACGCTCCGCATCAACCCCGGCTTTGGCCACGGCCACAGCCAAAAGACCAACACCGGTGGCGAGGGTTCGAAGCACGGCATCTGGCATGCAGAGGTGCCTGATGCCCTTCGCCGCGCCGAATGGGCGGGGCTGGCGGTCACCGGCCTGCACATGCACATCGGCAGCGGCACCGATCTGGCCCATCTGGCTTCCGTGGCCGAGGCCCTGGAAAAAACTGCCCGCGAGATCGGCCGATCGCTGACCACCATCAGTGCCGGTGGTGGCCTGCCGGTGCCCTACCGACCTGAGGAGACCCGGGCCGATCTGTCGGGCTACTTCGAGCTTTGGGATGCCACCCGCAAACGGCTGGAAGATGCCTTCGGCCATCGGATTCGCCTCGAAATTGAACCGGGCCGCTACCTGACCGCCGAGGCGGGCACCCTCGTCACCGAGGTGCGGGCGATCAAGCGGCAGGGCAGCAAGAAATACCTGCTGGTCGATGCCGGCTTCCATACACTCGCCCGGCCGGTGCTCTACGGGTCGTATCATCCAATGAGCCTCTGCCCGGCAGCCAGCAGTGTGCCCGAGGGGCTTGAGCCGGTGGCAGTCGGCGGCCCGCTGTGCGAGTCGGGTGATATTTTCACGCAGGAAGAAGGGGGCTTTGTCGCCACCCGCGACCTGCCGCCGACCCGCGTCGGCGACCTGCTGCTGCTGGAGGTGGCCGGCGCCTACGGCTTTGTGATGGCCAGCAACTACAACTCCAAGCCGCTGCCGGCCGAGGTACTGCTCGACGGCGGCGACGCCAAGCTGGTGCGGGCCAGGCAGACGGCCGAAGAGCTGTTTCGTGGGGAATCGACGACCGGGCTGCCGGAAGGCACCTGACCAGGCCGCCCAGCAACGAATCGGTTTGGTCGTCCGATTTTTCGCGGCTATAGTGGTGGAAATTCAAATCCGGCCCCCCAACTCACCGATATCAGAACTATGGCAAAGCAGGGCCCCCGCAAAAAGCTGCCGAAAGAGTTGGCTGTTATCAACGCCGACAACTGCACCGGGTGCGAGTCGTGCCTCGAAGTCTGCCCGGTCGATTGCATCGTGAAGGTGCAGCAGTACGACCAGTTTCACAACCTGCAGAGCTGGTGTGAGATCGACATCGAGCGGTGCGTTGGCTGCGAGGTCTGTGTGCACATTCCCGGCAAAAAGTCGAATCCCTACGACCTCAAGGTCTGTCCGTGGGATGCGATCGAGATGGTGCCGACCGAAGAGGTCGCCGTCGCCGTCGCCCAGATGGGCGGGCCGCCGGAATATGTCGAGGCCAACTGGGAGCGGCTGGTCGACACCGCTCAGCATCTGGCCGAGCTGAAGGCCGGCAGCTGAAGACCAGCAGTTGCGGTGCCACGTCACATTCTTCCTGCCGATCGCTTGGCAGCCGACGCATCGAGGTGTATAGTGAACAATTATTCACTTCATAAGAGGTGCTGGCATGTTGGCAACCACTCGATTCATCCCCGCCGGCGAGCCAACTGAGCAGCAGTTGCTCAGCCGCCTGCGGCTGGCTGCCGTTCCGGGTCTCGGAAGCGTCATGCGACGGCGACTACTGGCCCGGTTCGGCTCGCCCGAAGCGATCTTCGCCGCCGATCAACGAACCCTCGCTGCGGTCGAAAACGTAACGGCCAAGGCCGCGGCTGCCATCGCGGCTGATGCCGGCTTCGCAGCGGCCGAGCGGCTGCTGGCCGACTGCCAGCGGCACCGCATCGACGTGATGCTCGAAGGCACAGCCCGCTACCCCCGCCTGCTGTCCCAGATCGATGACCCACCCGACATCTTGTTTGTACGGGGCCAGCTTAAGTCGACCGACAGCTTGGCGGTCGCCATCGTTGGGGCTCGGCATGCCACGGCCTATGGCAAGAAGGTGGCTGAACAACTGGCCAGCGGTCTTGCCCGATCCGGCTGCACCGTCATCAGCGGGCTGGCCCGGGGCATCGATGCCGCCGCCCACCGCGGCGCGATTGCCGCCGGAGGCCGCACCCTGGCGGTGCTCGGCAGCGGCCTGCTGCAGATCTACCCGCCGGAGCACCGTGAACTGGCCCTCGAGGTCAGCGACCACGGTGCGGTGATCAGCGAGTGCTCGCCGTTTGCCCAGCCGCATGCCGGGGCCTTTCCTCGCCGCAATCGCATTGTCTCTGGACTCTCGCTGGGCACAGTGGTCGTGCAGGCCTCGGCCCGGTCCGGGGCGTTGATCACTGCCCGGCTGGCGGGTGAGCAGGGCCGCGAGGTCTTTGCCGTGCCTGGTCCGATCGACTGCCGGGTGTCGGCGGGCTGCCACCAACTCATTCGTGACGGGGCAACCCTGGCGACAAACGTCGATGAAATCCTTGAGGAACTTGGGCCCCTGTTTGAATCGGTGACCGACGTGGCCGGCCGTGAGGTACGGCACCCGGCCGAACTGCAGCTGGACGGACTTGAACGGCAGGTGCTCGAGGTGATCGATCAGACCGCCGACGGCCATCGGGCGGCCGACATCGATGCTGTCGGTGACGCTGCCGGCCTCGAGCCGTCACGACTGCTGGCAACGCTCTCGGCCCTGGAGATCCGCCGACTCATCCGCCGCATCCCCGGCAATCGAGTCGAACGGGCGTAGGAGTTGGCCGAGCCGGTTTCGGGCTTCTCACGCCGGGCCCCTTTTTCTTCCGGGGCGACCGGCCGTAGAATCCGACGCATGGACACAACGCTTTTTCATCGAGCAGACGAGATTCACGCCCGGCTCCTTCAACTGCGAGACTCTCTTTGACTACGCCGGTCGCACGGCCGCTGCCGCCCGGCTGGAAGAGCGGATGGGCGAAGCCGACTTCTGGAACGATTCCGACAAGGCGCAGGCGACGGTCGCTGAACTGAAGCAGATCAACGCCGTGCTCAAACCGCTCGATGAAACGATCGCAGCGGCGGCCGACCTTGAGGCCCTCGGTGAGCTGGTCCGCGAGGATGAGTCGCTCGAAGAGGAGTTCCTTGCTGAAGTCGAGCGAGTGGAAAAGCTCGTCGATCAACTGGAGCTTACCTCACTTTTGTCTGGGCCGCATGACGCCTGCGATGCCCTCATTTCAATCCATGCCAGGGATGGTGGGACTGACGCTAACGACTGGGCCGAGATGCTGCTGCGGATGTACACCGCCTGGGCCAACAAACGCGATCTCGACGTCGAACTGCTCGACCGGCAGGATGATGACGTGGCCGGCATTCAGAACGCCACCATCGCCATTCGCGGCCCCTGGGCCTACGGCTATCTTCGTGGCGAGATGGGCATCCACCGGCTGGTACGAATCAGTCCCTTCAATGCTGAAGGCAAGCGGCAGACCAGCTTTGCGGCGGTCGATGTCTCGCCGGAGATCAGTGACGACGACACCGATATCGAAATCCGCGACGAGGATATTCGGGAAGATGTCTTCCGGGCGAGCGGTGCCGGTGGCCAGCATGTCAACAAGACTTCCAGTGCCATCCGGCTAACCCACTTTCCCTCTGGCATTGTCGTGCAGTGCCAGAGCGAACGCAGCCAGCACAAAAACCGGGCCACGGCGATCAAAATGCTGCGGTCGCGACTGGCCCGGCTGGAAGAGGAAAAACGCGAGGCCGAACAGCTGGCGAAATACAAATTGCAGCCCAAGACTGGCTTTGGTTCACAGATTCGCAACTATTTCCTGCATCCTGACCAGCGGGTGAAGGATCAGCGAACCGGTCATTACGTCGGAAATTTCCAGAGTGTGCTCGACGGCAACCTCGATGGTTTTCTCGATGCCTACCTACGGTGGAAGGCTTCTGACGCCGCCCCGGCGGCGGTTGACGAGTAAGCAAACGGCCTGACTGGACGTTTTTTCCCGGGCAGGATAGAGTTCGAGCCTGTCAACAACCGTTTTCCACAGGAACCCCATGGCGGAAAAAGAGCAAGCACTCGAAGTTGAGGGCGTCGTCACCCAGGCGCTGGCCAACACTAGGTTTCGGGTCCAGATTCAGGGCGGACACATTGTCAACGCTCACGTGGCCGGCAAAATGCGAAAGAACTTCATCCGGATCGTCCCGGGTGACAAGGTGCGGGTTGAACTCTCGCCCTACGATCTGACCAAAGGCAGAATCACCTTCCGCGAACGGTGATGGGCTGACCAATGAGCTTTTTATCGAAATGCTCGTCAGTCTGTTTCTGGCTTCTCACTGGCAGCCGCCTCTGGTGATGAGGCAGGCAGCTGGTTGGCTGTGGACTCAGCAGCTGGGGTTGTCAGCGGCCCCTCCGATTCACTCGCGACTGTTTCACCCGACGCTGGTGCAACTTCACCCAAAGATGGCGTGGTGGGATCGGTTCCCCGAGTACCCGCTGGCGGCTCCTCAACTCCCTCACCCGAGTTCACTGAGATATTCTCGTGGTCGGCCTCAGCTACTGCTGCCGCCTGACCACTCCCGGGGTCAACCTGATCAAGCTTCGGCTCAGCTTGCATCGGCTCCGATGGTTTAGGCTTTTTGCCCCGCTTCCGTGCCTTTCCAGCAGGGGCGTCACTGGGTTCATGGTGGGCATCAAAAAACTGTTTGAGGTCACCAAAAGTCCGCAGCGGCTCGCGACCGGTCTTCATCTCATCGCTGATTGGCTTCGCTGGTTCCCGACCGCGACTTGAGCTGTAGACCCGCGGCCCCCGGGGCTGCTCTCGGCGACGTTCACCGCCATGAGACCTCCGTCGTTCACGCCGTTCCCCAGTCGATCGCGGTGTGCCATCCGCGTTCGGTTGAATGGACTTGGTTGCCTGATCGCCCTCCTTCCGGCTGTTCCGGGGTCGGCCCCGCCCCTGATCCGTTGGACGTCGCTTCGACTTCGGGTCGATCATGGTCAGGGCGACACGGCGGCGAGTCTTATCAAGTTCCATCACCCAGACCCGCACGGCCTGTCCAACCACGACGGCAGCATGGGGGTCGCGGATGAAACCGCTCGACAACTGGCTAATATGGACCAGCCCGCTGTCGTGCAGCCCGATGTCAATAAAGGCCCCAAAGTCCACCACATTGAGAACGCTACCCCGCAGTTCCATCCCGACTTCAAGGTCCTCGAATTTCAGCACCCCCTGTTTGAACAGTGGCTCTGGCAGATCTTCCCGGGGATCACGGCCAGGCCGCTTGAACTGTTCGACAATGTCAGCCATCAGCAAGCGACCGACGCCGAGTTCATCAGCCACGGCAGCATGGTCGAGCGTATTGATTGCGGCGGCAATCTCATCCTGTTTTTCACGGTCGCCTAAATCAGTCGCCGCATGTCCAATTTTCTCGAGCAGGCGTTCAGCAACTGGGTAGCTTTCGGGATGAATCCAGGTTGCGTCGAGTGGATTGGCCCCGTCGGCAATTTTCAGAAAGCCGACTGCCTGCACGTAGGCGGCATCACCAAACCCGGGCACCTCTCGGAACTGTTCCCGTGAGGTAAACGCTCCTTTCGCCGACCGCCAGTCGACGATCCCCCGGGCCACGGCCTGATTCAGCCCGGCCACATACCGCAGCAGTGCTGGGCTGGCAGTGTTCACGTCGACCCCGACGTAGTTCACACAGCCCTCGACCACCTCGTTGAGCGAGGCATGCAGATGCCGAGCTTTGACATCATGCTGGTAGAGCCCCACCCCGATATTGGCTGGCTCAATTTTGACCAGTTCGGACAACGGATCGAGCAGCCGGCGGCCAATTGAGACCGCCCCCCGGAAAGCCGCCTCGAATTCAGGCAACTCCTCCCGGGCGTACTGACTGGTGGAGTAGACGCTGGCGCCGGCTTCGTTGACGAATACGTAGGCGACCTTCTGTTCCTGCAGGTCACCAACGACCAACTCAGCGAGAAGTGATTCGACCTCACGGCCCGCAGTGCCGTTCCCGACGGCAATAACGTTGCAGCCGTACTCCCGCACCAGTTCGACAATCCGAGTAGCTGCTGCCGCCCGCTGCTCGGCCTTGCCGATGATGTGCAGAATCTCATGGGCCAGCGGCTTGCCGCAGGCATCGAGTACGACCGCCTTACAGCCGCTCTTGAAGCCGGGGTCGATCGCTAGCACGATCCTTCCGGTCACGGGTGGCTGCAGCAGCAAATTCCGCAGATTCCGAGCAAAGACCGCAATGGCATGTTCTTCCGAGGCGTCGGTCATCTCCCGCCGCACCTCGCGTTCGAGGCTTGGCAGAATCAGTCGTGTTAGAGCATCACGACAGCAGGCTTTGAGCAGTTCGGCGTGCGGGTGGTCCGCCGGCACCAGCAACTCATCAGCGATCGACTGAATGGTTTCCACCGGCCCCTCGACCCGCACCCGCAAAACCTTGGCCCGCTCGCCACGGTTGATTGCCAGCACCCGATGTGGTGGGACTTTCTGAATCTGTTCGTCAAACTTAAAATAATCCCGAAAGTGCTTGGCAACCTTCGACTGAGGCTTGCCCGGTGTCTCGATTCGCTGGCTCCGCAGCCGCCCCTCTGTAAACAACAGTTTTCGCAGCCGTTGCCGTAGATCAGGCCGCTCACTAAACCAGTCGGCAATAATGTGGCCGACCCCCAGCAGGGCATCGGCCACGGTCGCCACGCCGCCATCAGCATCGATGAAGTCGGCGGCCCGCGTCTCGGGTATGGCCGCCTGAGGGTCACCTGCCAGGATCTCCTTCGCCAAAGGTTCTAGCCGCCGCTGCTTCGCTTGTTCGGCAAGCGAGAGCCGTCTGGGTTTAAACGGTAAGTAGATATCCTCGAGAACCTTGGGGTTTTCAACTGTTTCGATTTGCTCCTGCAGTTCGGGGGTCAGCTTGCCCTGCCCCTCGATTGTCCGCAGGATGGTCTGTTTCCGATCGGCTAGCTGACGGGCTTGGACAATCGCCGCAGCGACCGCACGAACTTGCAGTTCATCAAGGCCACCCGTCTGGTCCCGTCGATACCGGGTGATGAAAGGGACAGTGTTTCCCTGATCGAGCAATTCGATCACGGCAACAACACCCGCCTCCGGCAAGCCCAGCCGCTTGGAGATTTTCTCCAGGTCAATGACGGCCGTGAAAACCATTGCTTCCCGCCGTTTCAAACCCCGAGCAGCCTTGCCTGATCCTGCCGAAACGGCAACCGGTATCCCGGGCTGCCAAGGCAGACCATCTCCCACAGCAAAGACCGACAAAACCGACTGCTGGGGATAGCCAAGAGCAGACTCACGAACAGGCAAAAGACGCACTTGCTCGGCAAAAATTGCCGAAACCACCCTGAAATGTAAGACGGCTTCCCTTCTCTTGTCAAACACCATGGCCTGCCAACCGGCTCCCTGCCCTCCCCGGAAGGCTGCCCCTGACCTTGACAGCCCTACCAGCGGAGCACTACTCACCCTTTCCAATCCGCTGGCCGACGGCCCATCGCCGGGCGGGTTCCCGTAAAAAACGGATTGGAGTACCTGGGCCGATTGTGACGATTCCTTCAAAACCACACGATTGGTCAACCAGTCGTGGCACCCCGACTCCCTGCGGAGAATCTGCGGCAATGACATCTGGCCATGCTTCCGGCGCTGACGACGGACCTACGCCGAATACCGGTCTGCTGGAAAGCGTTCCGCTACTCGCGATCGACCGGCAGAACGGACCGCTCCAAAAACAGTTTCGCCTGGCGATTGATGAGGTCTGTGAATCGGGTCGGTTTGTCCTCGGACCCGATGTCGCAGCCTTGGAAAACGAATTGGCCGCCGCTTTGGATGTACCCCACGTGATCGGCTGTGCCTCAGGTAGCGACGCCCTGCTGTTGGCCTTGATGGCCCTTGGCCTTGAGGCCGGTGATGAAGTGATTCTGCCGAGCTACACCTTTTTCGCAACAGCAAGCGCGGTGACCAGGCTCGGCGGCGTTCCGGTGTTTGCCGATATTGACCCAAAGACCTTTCTCGTTGACCCCGAAGACGTCGCCCGCCGCATTGGCCCCCGTACCAGGGCAATTATGCCGGTTCATCTTTTCGGCCAGACGGCTGACATGGACGCCCTGCTACCGATCGCCGAGGCCGCTGGCCTGCCGCTCATTGAGGATGCGGCTCAGTCGATTCTTTCAACCTGGCACGGACGCTGCACGGGTGGCATCGGCGATATCGGCTGTTTCAGCTTCTATCCCACCAAGAACCTCGGTGCTTTCGGTGATGGCGGATTCCTGACCACCACTCGAGATGATCTGGCTGACTCTCTGAGAAAGCTGCGGGTTCACGGCATGGAGCCGCGGTATTACCACGACGTGGTCGGAATCAACAGTCGGCTCGACTCACTTCAGGCGGCGGTACTGAGGATCAAACTGCCCTACCTCGATGCCTGGACAACCGACCGTGAGCAAAATGCCACCCGGTACGCCGACCTGTTTGCCCGCTGTGGGCTGACTGACATCATCACCCTGCCCCAGGCCGACACCCGCGGCCGGCATGTCTGGAATCAGTACGTCATCCGCGTTGCTGATGGCCAGCGAGACGCCCTCCGAGCCCACCTGACCGAGGCGAAGGTTGGCACCGAGATCTACTATCCTGTGCCCCTGCATCTGCAGCAGTGCTTTGCTTATCTCGGCTGGCAGCCAGGCGATCTGCCGGTCACCGAACAGGCAACCCACGAGACCCTGGCCCTGCCAATTTTTCCAGAGCTTGAGCCGCAGGAGCAGCTCACGGTCGTCGGTCGGATTGCCGAGTTCTTTGGTCGCCCATCAGTGCCAGCTGACATGGCCCGCACGGAGGCAGGCAGCAACACAATCACAGCACCGAAACAACTCAGTCGCACCGGCCTCATCGGCCGGGCGGACGATGTACGGTGCTAACTTTACGCGGAAAAGGCCATCCATGGCCCTTTTCCGCTTGAGCGATGCCGCGAACGCCAAGGGTTCGAGGCAATCGCTGCCGCCGCCTCCTGCGGCTGGTACGCGTCAACGCCATCCAGGGCCCTTTTCCGCTTGAGCGATTACGAACGGCAGGCAGCCCAACGATCCGCGAATACCCTCAGGACGGCCTCTCGTGACAATGCTGTTCGCACGAAGCGAGGCCAGCTGATCTGCAAACGTCGTGCGATCAACGGTCACAACGTTTTGTCCCTCGATAAGCTGTTGGTGCCAATACTCCGTCCAGAATGGTTCAAACCGTATCGGAACCCCACCAAATAGACCGATTCGCAGGTAACGATCCCACGACGTGGTATTCCCATCGACGTCGAGCAGATAGCGATGATTGTTCATTTCCGTAAAGCAGGTTGGCGGCCCCATAATGCCTGCACGCTGGCAGCTCTCGACAAACTCTGCTGATACTCCGGGGGCTGATGTCAGCCTGCTATCAACACGGGCAACCTGTTTGGCCACCTGACAAATGGCCACCCGCTTGTTCTTTTCAAATTTCGTATCGCCGGTGGCCGCACCACGAAACCAGCAAGTGTCTGCCTTCTTTTCCCACGGTTTCGCTTTCGGAATACCGCGACGTCTACTCAGAAGGTGCAGGTTGGGGAGCAGCGGGTGTTGCTCACCCGGACGCTTCGCGACACGAAAAACATAATGTGGCAGGTCGCCATCCACGCAATCGCTCAGATCCACATGGACGTCGTGATAAATCAAATCAGGCTGCCAGCACCGCATTTGCCAGAGAGCCGCAACGATGATCTGCAGCCGCTTCAGATCGATTGTGGCTGGATCACAGGGAGCGAATGTCAGACATATCCGTTGCCCAAAGGCCCGAGGATCGTACGAAACGCGATAGACCCAGGGCTTGCCCGTGAGTCTCGAATCTTCAAAGTCAGCCGTGCGAAAACCCAGCGGAGGGCCAGAAACAAGCGGCCGCCAATAAAATTTCGCCACCAGAGTTCGCCAGTAGGCAGGAGCCCACCGCCGGAAGGGGGAGAAGGATGACGACTTTACAGGCATCGGGAAACTGCTGAGGGGGTGGACGCGACGAGACTGAAGATAGAGTTTGACAGCCCTGCACGGCAACGCGTGTGAACTCCGATCTGCTCCGAGAGCCCCCGACACGAACTGGGGGACCGATCCCAGGGCTTCCGAGCAGTTTCTGCCAACCAGCAACTGGAGGCCCGAGCTTTCCGTGAAGCCAGCCCTGGCCGTAAAGCCAGCCGGTCGGGAGTGCCCCTGCCCACTCGCTGGACGTTCACGTCGGCCCTCCTGGCCTCCGCTCACTGCCGGTCCGCTACACTTCGCCCTCCAGGCTTCGCTTGCTTCCAGAGCTCGCTCGTAGGCAGGGGCACCCCCGACCTCGTCGACGAAGGTATGAAAGGGGAAGCCGGGAGCGGAAGCGACCGGACAAGCAGCACATTCGAAGTCGTTCTCCCATCGGCCCACAACAGCCCATGTCACTGCCACCCGGCGACAGGATGTCGCCAATCAGCACCAGCGGAAGGTCACAAACCTTGGCTTTGTGACGTTCCGCCCAAGGAAAGTCGGACAGGATGTCCGAGCTTTCCGTGAAATTAATCCAGCCAATCCTCCGCCGCGAGTCGCTCGGGCGTGTAGACCTCGGTGACATAGCTGATGTCCTTCGAAATCAACGACTCAACCTCAAGCTTGAAGCCGGATAGGCGGCGATCTGCTTGGCCCGTTTGATGTCCGAGTCGGTCAGGGCAATCTGTACACTCGGCGACAGGCTGCATTTCTCATAATCCTGCGACCGGAGCCCAAGGAAGCGGGCTTCGGGAATGGCCATTCGCTTCGACTCATAGGCCAGGTTGATCGAGCCCTGCTTGAGCACCGAGTAGATGTAGTAACCCCACGGGTCGTTGTCGAGCAGGCAGTAGACCGGAAGCTTCAACTCGTGATGCAGCCGGTAGAGCATCCGTCGCACGCCCCGCGGTGGCTGGCCGCCACCATGGGTCAGCAGACAACCGTGCTTCCGCCAGAACTTATCCTCGTTGAAGCGTCGCCAGACCGTGTCCTTTTCGACATGCAGAATGAAGCTGGCGTCACACTTTTTGAACTGGATCACCTCCGCCTCAACGATCGACGGAATGCTGTAGCCACCAGATCCCATTCGCGAGCAGTCGATTTCGTCGCCGGAGTCAATCAGCGTGATCGGACCGACCATGCCGCCCCGGTTGCTGGCGTAAACGTGCAACTCCTCCCGCAGACTCTCGAGGGTCACCTCCAGATCTTCGATGATCGGATCACACTCGTCCTGGGTGCCAAAGGTTTCCTCACGGGTACCTTCAATCGTGTGCTTGAGCAGATAGAACAAGCCTCGAATGCTGGTTGTCTTCTGCTGATCGATCAGCGACTTGCAGCCCGTGGCCACCAGCAGTGTCTGCATGTAGCTTTTGGCCTGCGACAGATTGAACAGCTGCCGCCGGTTTTTCTGCCCGCCCATCTCGATGATTTTTCGGGTCTTGTTGAACCGCACGTTCGAGAGACTGCGGGCCGGAATATCGAGATGCGGGTCCCGCCGCTTCTCGGCAGCCACTGCCACCTCATTGGCCAGATTGATAATGAGCTTGCGGGTCTTGCGGTCAACCGGTGGGAGAGTGGCCGTGCCGTTGGCCGAGGCGGCCTTGCGAGATGCTTTTTTTGCCATGGCGGAATCGAAGGAAACGGAATCGGTGGACAGTCGGATGAACTGACTCAGCTGCCACTATCAGCGGGTGGCACGCCTCGGGCCTTCCCAGCAATATGGAAAGCTGTCATCAGGTCGTACGCAGTGACCTCGCAGAGCAGTCGAGTCACCTTCTCGTACGCCTCAGGGTCCAGCAGCGGTTCGACCTCCTTCATCAGTTCAACAACGAGCTTTTCTTGCGCCTCGAGTTCTTTTTGATCAACCCGACGATCAGCCAGAGCCTCGTGGAATGAATCGAGCTTGCGGGCGTATTCGGTCAACAACTGCGAATCGGTCGCCGCATCAAACCAGGGACGAAAAAGAGGCTGACTCATCGGAATGGACCCAGTAGGAAAGGAAAGGGTGGCTGACGGGATTCGAACCCGCGACCTTCGGTACCACAAACCGACGCTCTAACCGACTGAGCTACAACCACCACGATCCAGCGAAGTTTAGCAGACGTTTCGGTGAAAACAGCAGTGGTATCACCCGCAACGCTAGGCGGCGGCCAGCGGACGGAAAAACTGGCATTTCCCCGCGTCCCGGGAGTCGGTTCTATTCCCAAAGCTTCCTCCTAGGCAACTCCCCCCAGCCGCTGCTGTCATGGCTCAGTCTCACTCCCCAGTCACCACGACTATCTGCGACGGCAATCGCAGTTGTATCGCCGACGTAGCAGTGCTTGCCGGCAAGATCCCCCTCTTCCCTGTCGACCGCGAGTGCCAGTTGGCCGAACTGGCCGCTGCCCGGGCAGCCTGCCGGCAGCGGATCGGCTGGGCCGCCATTTTCCTCAAGGCTTACGGACTTGTCGTTCGGCAGACACCCGCCCTCCGCAGCTGGTTTCTCCCCGGCCTCAGGCCGCGGCTGGCGACGACCGAGCAGAATGTGGCGACCGTTGCCATTAATCGGCTCGAGGAGGGCGTCGAGCGGCTCTGCTGGGCAAGGCTCGACCGACCAGACGAACGACCGCTTACCGACATCCAACAGTTCATTGATGAATGCGGCTGCAAGCCCCTCGCCGAAATGTTCAAGCGGCAGTTGGAGCTGGAAATGCTGCCCGGCTGGTTGCGACGAACCGTCCTCCGCTGGAACCTGCGGTCAGCCTCGCCCAAACGCGCTGCGCGGCTGGGTACCTTCAGTCTATCGACGCTCGCTGGCCTCGGTGCCGATAACCGGTTTCACCCGACGCTTTGCACCTCGAGCCTGGCCTACGGCCCACTTGCCGCTGACGGTCGCTGCCGGGTGACTCTGATCGCCGACCACCGGGTAGTCGACGGGGCGTTGGTTGCTCGCAGCCTCATGCGGCTGGAAGAGCTGCTGCAGCAGGAACTGGTCACTGAGCTTCGCCAGCTGGCGGATCCGGTGGCAGATGGGCCTCCTTCAGCCGCCGCCTGATCTCAGCCAGCCGTTCGCCCAGATCTCGTTCCAGCCCCCGGCTGGTGGGCTCGTAATAGTGTCGCTCAACGCCAAGGTAGTCCTGTCTGGCAATTGCATCAGGGGCATCGTGGGCATAGGCATAGCCCTGACCGTGGCCCAGCCGCTTCGCGCCAGCATAGTGTTTGTCCTGCAGGTGCCTTGGCACCGGCAGGGTCGCCTTTTCACGAACGTCGTGGCGGGCGGCAGCGATTGCCTTGGTGCAGGCGTTGCTCTTGGGGGCGAGGCTCAGGTAGGTAACCGCCTGGGCCAGGGCCAGCTGACACTCAGGCAGACCGACAAACTCGGTCGCCTGCATGGCGGCAACGGCGATCAGCAGCGACCGTGGATCGGCGTTGCCAATATCCTCGCTGGCCAGAATCACCAGCCGACGGGCCAGAAACCGGACATCCTCGCCCCCTTCCAGCATCCGGGCCAGCCAATAGAGCCCGGCGTCGGCATCGCTGCCACGGATGCTTTTGATCAGCGCACTGGCACAGTCGTAATGCGTATCGCCCGCGTCATAGATCACTGCCTTCCGCTGAACACTTTCACGAGCCAGTTCCAACGTAAAGGCCAGTGGTCGCTCAGGTGACGAAAGCACGCCCACCTCAAGGCCGCCGAGGGCCCGGCGGGCATCACCGTCGGCGGTCTCAACCAAAAACGCGAGGGCGTCGGCAGCAAGCTCAATCTGCTGCCCACCAAATCCGTGGGTCGTGTCAGTAAGCGCGCGGCTGAGAATCTCGGCAACGTCCTTAGAGGCAAGTGCTTCCAATTCAAAGATCCGGCTGCGGCTGACAAGGGCCGGCGTGAGCGCGAAGAACGGGTTCTGGGTGGTGGCACCAATCAACGCCAGCACACCACTTTCGACATCCGGCAGCAGCACATCCTGCTGGGCCTTGTTGAACCGGTGGATCTCGTCGATGAACAGACAGGTGCGGACGGCGTCGTCCTCAAGCCGGCGGCGGGCTGCCTCGATCACTTCGCGAAGCTCCTTCACGCCCGAGGCGGTTGCCGAAAGTTCGACAAACCGACGGCGGGTTTCAGTGGCAATGATCTCGGCTAGTGTCGTCTTGCCGACCCCGGGGGGGCCGTAGAGGATGACCGAGCCCAGCCGGTCAGCCTCAATCAGCCGCCGCAGCAGCTTTCCCGGGCCGATGATCTCCCGCTGGCCGACATAGTCGGCCAGTCGCCTCGGCCGCATGCGAGCAGCCAGCGGGGCTGCCCGCTCGATGTTCGCCTGCCGCGAAGCGGTAAAGAGATCTGCCATCCTGCCGGCTGTTTCTGTTCGTTCCAACGACAACTATTCAGTCCAACGCCCGTCACGTCTCTCGATTTTACCCGGCAGCCTTGCCGGCGGTGGCTACCATACCGCAGGAGGCAGGTATGGGATTTCGAACAATGCGGCAGTGCGTCGAAACGCTCCGGCAGGAAGGCCTGCTGGTGGCGGTTGATCACCCGGTCGACCCGCACCTGGAAATCGCCGAAATTCAGCGGCGGCTGTTCCGTGCGGGCGGTCCGGCGGTGCTGTTTACAAACGCCCGAGGCTGCAGCACACCGGTGCTGGTCAACCTCTACGGCACTCAGCAGCGAGTGGAGCGAATTTTCGCCGACACCTTTGAGCGGGTCCGTCGGCTGGTTGAGTTGAAGATTGATCCGACCGCAGCCCTTCAGAAGCCCTGGCGGTACTGGCGCAGCCCAGTCGACGCCCTGGCCATGCTGCCCCGCCCGGTCCGGCGGGGGGCGGTGATGCACCACGAAGTGCCCCTCTCAAGCCTACCCGGGGTGACCGGATGGCCGGGCGACGGCGGTCCCTTCATCACCCTGCCGGCGGTCTACACCGAACATCCGGATCACCCGTCAATCAAACAGTCAAACCTGGGCATGTACCGGGTGCAACTCCGCGGAAATGCCTATGAGCCCGACCAAGAGGTCGGCCTGCACTATCAGATTCACCGGGGCATTGGGGTACACCATGCCGCCGCCCTGGCCCGCCATGAGCCGCTGAAGGTCTCCATTTTTGTCGGTGGCACCCCGGCCATGGCGGTCGCGGCGATGATGCCGTTGCCCGAGGGGCTCTCTGAACTCACCTTCGCCGGCGCACTGGCCGGCCACCGCATCCCGATGATCAGGCGGCCGGGCCGACCGTCGATCTACGCCGACGCCGACTTCGTCATCGAAGGCACGATTACCGGCCAGGCAACCAAGCCTGAAGGCCCCTTCGGGGACCACCTTGGCTACTACGCCAGGCAGCATGATTTTCCGGTCCTACGGGTCGACCATGTCTGGCAGCGTGAGGGGGCGATCTGGCCGGTGACGGTGGTCGGCCGGCCGCCACAGGAAGACACTCTTTTCGGCTGGCTGGTCCACGAACTGACCGGCCCGGTGATCCCGACGGTGCTGCCCGGCATTTCGAGCATCCATGCCGTCGATGCCTCGGGGGTTCATCCGCTGCTACTGGCCGTCGGCAGCGAACGCTACCTGCCCTGGCGGCCTTCAACCCGGCCGGCCGAACTTCTCACCCAGGCTTCCGCCATCCTCGGGCAGGGACAGCTGTCGCTGGCGAAGTACCTCTGCATCGTGGACGGGGCCGATGCTCCCGGCCTCGATGCCCATGACGTGCCCGCCTTTCTGCGGCATCTGCTTGCCCGGGTCGATTGGCGACGGGACTGCCACTTCCAGACCGAGACGACAATCGACACGCTCGACTACTCCGGCAGTGGCTTCAATGCCGGCTCGAAACTGGTGATCGCCGCCCGCGGTCCAGTGGTGCGGCAGTTGCCGACGAGCCTCTCTGGCAACCTGCCGCTGCCAGCTGGCTTTGCCAACCCAAGGGTCTGCCTGCCGGGCGTGGTGGCAATCAGTGGCCCGCTGATTGAGCCACGGCCGACGCTGACTGCTCCCGACGAGGCGGCAATCTGGCAGGCGACCGAGGCAGCCAGTTGGACAGCCGACATCGACCGGTTGACTGCGGCGATCGGCAGGGATCATCCGTTGCGAGACTGGCCGCTGCTGGTGGTAGTGGACAACAGTGACTTCACGGCCGCCGATCTGGCGAACTTTCTTTGGGTCACGTTCACTCGGTCAAACCCTGCGGCTGATGTTCATGGCGTTGAGGCAGGCACCCGCAACAAGCACTGGGGCTGTGCCGGCCCGCTGGTGATTGACGCCCGGCTCAAGCCGCACCATGCGCCGCCGGTCGAGGAAGACCCAGCGGTGACGGCTCGGGTAGACGCCCTCTGCCAGGCTGGTGGTCCCTTGGCCGACGTTTTTCAATAGGCGTAGCCACCGGTAGCTCACAACTGCCAGCCTGCTTCCGTCATTTGACGGTCTACCTTCGCGGCTTCCAAAAAAAGCCGTGCTTCGAAGCCCGAAGCGCAAGCTGAGGGAAATCGCGTCTGTCGATCCGGGAACCACATTCCCTCGGCTCGCGCCTCGGGCTTCACAGAGTGCTGTTCCGCGAAACGCACCGTCAAAACCCCAGCTGGTTGATTCTACAGAGCGAACTCACCTGCAGCAGAACGCCAGGAGTTGCAGCAACCGGACAGGCTAAAAGTTTTGCGCGGCGTCAAGCAGCACCACTGCCGCCGGCTTCCGCCGGACGGCTGCCATCGGCGGCTCAGCCCGCAGTCGGGATTTCGCTAATGCGGATCTTGGTAGCGACAGAACGATGGCCAGTGCGGCGGCGATAATTCTTGCGGCGACGGAACTTTTGGATGTGGCCAACACCTTGTCGAGCACGAGTTCACTGCCCCGTTCCACCGGACGGAAATCGACCTCAAGTTCCTGCCCCTCACTGACCCGGTACTGCCGGCCACTGTCGGCAATAATGCAATAGTGGTGTCCGCCCCCAACCATGGTGTCGGCGGTGCTGGCGTCGGTGGAATTGGGGGTGGCAGCCATCGGAAAATCCTTCGTCATGCAGAAACGGTGTTAGCTCCGCGGCAGCGGAGAACTCACTAGTGTAATTACCCGGCAGAAAAATCCAGTCTCCCGGAGGAAAATGGCTTTTTTCAACTCATTTCATGGAAACCGCACCCCACGACCGTTGGAATCCCGAGCCTCTATCGCCAGATGCTCGGGCGACGCGGTGTCCTGCCCGACAATATGCAACTGAACGTGCGAGGCGTCCTCAAACTGAGCAATCTCCCGCCGCTTCCGGTTGTTGATCCAAGTTGCCACCTCGTCGTGCACCGTCACAGTGAGTTGGGCGATGTCTTCACGGGTAGCGGATAGCTGCAGCATCCGCATGACCTCGATCGCCATGCTCTCAGCCGTCTTGACGATACCGGTCCCGTCACAGGTAGGGCAGTCGCGAAAAATGCTCTTGCGTAAAGATGGTCGAATCCGCTGCCGGGTCATTTCGATCAGACCAAAGGGACTGGTCCGCAGCACCTTGGTCCGCGCCCGGTCTCGCTTCATGGCGTCATGCAACGCCTTTTCAACCCCCCGCCGGTACTTCTCCCGCCGCATGTCGATGAAGTCGTTCACGATTACGCCGCCGAGGTCACGCAGCCGGAGCTGGCGAGCGATCTCTTTGGCGGCAATGAGGTTCATCTGATAGGCGTTCTCCTCAGCCGACTTCTCGCTACGGAAGCTACCGGAGTTGACATCGATTGCCACCAACGCCTCAGTGGTGTCGATCACGATCGACCCGCCCCCCTTCAGCGGCACCTTCCGCTGATTGATGCGGCTGATCTCCTCCTCCAGCCGATAGCGGTAGAAGAGTGGCTCTTTGCCCTCATACAGCTGCAGCCGGCTGGCGTACTTCGGCATCACCAGTTCCAGGAACTCGCGTGCCCGTTCATAGGCAGCCGGGTCATCGATCAGGATCCTGCCGACGTCCTCAGTGAACATGTCCCGGATTGTCCGGATGATCATGTCGCTTTCCTGATAGATATCGATTGGCGCAGAATACTTCCGCATCCGCCGCACGATGCTCTTCCAGAGTCGCAGCAGATAGGCCATGTCGCGGGCCATTTCTGACTTCGTTCGTTCGGTACCGGCGGTCCGCACCACGAAGCCGACACCCTTCGGTGGCTGCAGCGTCTGCATGATGTCCCGCAGCAACCGCCGTTCCCGTTCGTTGTCAATCTTCTTGGAGACACCGACCCTGCCCAGGGGCGGCATCAGCACCAGGTAACGGCCTGGAATTGAAATGTAGGTCGACAGTGTCGGCCCCTTGGTCCCGAAGCCCTCCTTGATCACCTGCACCAGCACTTCATCACCGCGTTTCAGCACATCCTGAATTGGCGGCTTCACCCGCGGCCGGTCGCCAATCCGGGGCTTGCGGCGGCGGTCAGCACTACGGCCCGAGTCGCTGTCGCCGGACGACTTTCCTGGTTCGGTGAGCTCAAAGGCCTTGTCCGGGTCGAGGCCACCCTGGCGGTAGTACTGTGGCTCAATATCACTGATGTGTAGAAAGCCGTTTCGGCCCACCCCAAAGTCGACAAAGGCGGCCTGAATGGAGGGCTCAATGTTAACCACCCGACCCTTGTAGATGTTGCCAACAAAATTCTCCTGGCTGGTCCGCTCAACGTAGAGCTCTTCCAGTTGCCCGTCCTCGATGATCGCAATGCGGCATTCTTCCGCCTGCGTCACGTTGATCAGCATTTCCTGTTTCATCATTCATCCTTTTGAAGTTTCCCAGCGTCCCGTGGTGGGACGCGGGCGTCACGCAACCGTCTCCGCCAAAAGGCGGCGCATCTGATCGCGCAAAAAGGCCTTCACCTCGCGGGCGCTGTTCATTTCCAACGCCCGTGCGGCGACCGCCTGACAATCGGCGACCGATACGCTTCGGACCACCTGCTTGATTTCGGGAATGGCTGCAGCCGGCACGCTGAGTTGCCGTAGCCCCAGCCCCAGCAGCAACTGGGTGTACATGACACTGCTGCTCATCTGACCGCAGACGCTGGCCGGCACGCCCGCCTCGGCTGCCACGTCGAGCGACCGCTTCAGCAGTCGCAGCACCGCCGGATCGCAGGCACTGTAGAGATCAGCCACGTCTTTGTTGCCGCGATCGACTGCGAGGGTGTACTGGATCAGGTCATTGGTGCCGACCGAGACAAAGTCAACCTCCTTGATGAAGGCATCGAGCATCATCGCGGCGGCAGGTGTTTCCACCATGATGCCGATCGGTAGCTTGGGGTTGAAGTCGATGGCGTGCTCGGCAAGGTCTTCCATCACGTCAGCGAGCACCATCCGGGCCTGACGAAGCTCGAGAATGGTCGAAACCAACGGAAACATCACCCGGACGTCACCATGCACACTGGCCCGCAGCACCGCCCGCAGCTGGGTACGGAACATCGGCAACTGCCGCAGTGACAGCCGAATGCTCCGCAGTCCGAGGCAAGGGTTCCGCTCTTCCTCGGGGCTGGTCTCGGTCAGCATCTTGTCCGAGCCAAGATCGAGGGTGCGGATGACCACCGGCTTATCACTCATCGCCTCCACCACCTCGCGGTAGGCCCGGTAGTGGTCCTCCTCGCTCGGCTCCTGCTTGCTGGTGAGATAGAGGAACTCGGTACGGTAAAGACCGATGCCGTCACAGCCACGTCGGAGGCATTGCTCAGCCTCCTCGGGAAACTCAATATTGCCGCTGATCTGCACTCGGACGCCGTCGGTGGTTTCACCCGGAAGATCACGCAGCCGGTCGAGTGTGGCTGCCACCGTCTCGGCTGCTTCAACCTCGAGCCGATAGCGGGCGATCGTCTCTTCATCAGGCTGAAGGATGACGACCCCCTGGTTGCCATCAAGGATCACCGGCTCACCGCCGGAAACGTCGGCCAGAAACGGCCCAATACCGACAACCGCGGGTATTTCGAGGCCTTCAGCAACAATCGCAGTGTGACTGCCTGGCCCACCAAGTTCCGTCGCAAATCCCTTGACAAACCGCCGGTCGAGGCCTGCCGTTTCACTTGGCGTCAGGTTGTGGGCCAGGATGACGACCGGCTCAGAGATTGCTGCCAGCGTCTCTCTCCGCTGCCCCAACAAGTTTCGCAGCAGACTCTTTTCGATGTCATAGATATCGTGGGCCCGCTGCGAGATGTGATTGTCGAGGCTCTGGAAAACCTTCGCATATCTCCGCAGCGTGCGACTGACGGCATATTCCGGCCACCAGTTCCGATCCCGTACAGCACTGGTTAATTCCTGCTGCAGCCGCTGGTCGTGCAGCATCGCCAGATGGGCATCGAAGATGGCTGCGTATTGCTCGCCCAATTCCTCGCGGATGGCATCGCGGTTCCGCTCGATTTCAGCCGCTGTCTCGGCCACAGCGTGCGACAGCCGTTGCAGTTCTGTGTCAACGGCGCTACGGGCGACGAACCGCCGGGGAATCCGGAAGCCCTCGCTGTCGAGCACGAGCGCTTCGCCGATGGTCACCCCCGACGAAACGGCAATACCTTGAAGTTTGAGCATGGCCCCACGGTGACGCAGGCAGCAGCTGGACCGAGCGGGGAGATCGGCCGGCGACGGTTCGCACCACCGGCAATCAGCATCCCACTGTCCAGGCGCCCGGCGTCGCCGGCTCCTTGTCTGGGTTGTATCTGGTTTATGTCTGGATTCTTGATCTCGGGTTCGGGCCGCGGAAGGCGACCGTTGCCGAGTTCCCACTCCCGACACCAGTCGAGGGCGGAAATTGGTTGTTCACTGCCAAGCGGAGCCGGTCTAGACCACCGCCCGTTCCCCGGAAGCATCGCCCGGGGGCCGTTTCTCTGGGTCTGTTGTGTTGGGGTGCGAAACCGATTCCACCTCGGTCGCAAAATTCTGGTCGAACAAGCTGCCGATTGCATCAACCGCCTCCCGGGCATCGGGGCCGGTCGCCTCAACCACCAGCCGCGTGCCTTCCTCGGCAGCAAGCGTCAGCAGATCGAGAATGCTCTTGCCATCGACCCGCTGGGCATTGCCGACTACCTCAATCCGCGACTGCCAGCGGCGGGCTTCCCGCGCGAACAGGTCGGCTGGCCGGGCATGGAGGCCCTGCTCAAGTGCGACGATGACTTCACGGGAATGGGTCTGATTCATTGGTGATTCGATCAACTGATCGTTCATGAAAGGGTCACGAAGCGATGCTCTGGGCGTCAGCTTCTTCAAGCAGCCGCCAGACATCATGGGGGCCGGTGGCCTCCTTCAAGGTCTTGCAAAACGTGTCATCCCGCAGCTGCCGCGAAATGTTCTCAAGCGCCCGCAGATGGTCACCCGGGCGATCGGGGGGCGAAACAAGCAGGAAAAATAGCTGCACCGGATCACCATCGAGGCTCTCAAAGTCAACGCCCTGCTGGCTGATGGCTACCGTACCAATCAGCCGATTGACGCTCGGACCTTGACGATGCTTTCCATTTCATTGGAAGCAATTTTGCCGGCGTCCACCAACGATTGCGTCATCTCACGGATGACACCCTCTTTGGATGTCGCGACAATGTTGGGGCGAATCGCCTCGACTGCGACAAAATCTGAAAATTTCATGGTTTCGCTACCCGTAATCCCCGCGGTTCAGGCCCGCCGGGTGCTTTCCGCATGTTTGTGGTCCCGCACCTTTTCTTTGTGCTTCCGCAGTTGCTGTTCCAGTTTTTGAACAGCACCATCAATGCTCCGCCAGAGGTTGGCTGAGCTTTCATGACTGACAAGTTCATGAAAGTGCTCAGCAGAGGCAATGATTTCGACGGCCGGCAACGAGGTGTTGGCGAAGTCGACCGTGACATTGAGCGATGTGATTTGATTGAAGTATCGCTGCAGCCGTGACACCTTTGCCACAATTTTTTCTTGTGAAACGGGGCTCAGATGGCCATGACGGGCCGACACGTTTATCTGCACAAGACCGATCCTTTCTGAATCAAGTCTGACTCACACAACCTTGCGAAACGAGCCGGCTGGACACAAATCCCGCCACCACGGGCAACACCCCTGAAACGAGGGTGCGTCGGGCTGCGAGTTGTCCGCCTGACCAATCGCCGCTGCGAATCTCATCCGCAACTATTCATGAGCATAGAACAGGTCTCGGGTGGGAACAAACGACCGGCGTTTCAACGGTTCTGCAGGCCAATCTTGGCCATTTCACTGCCCGCTGCTGACTCCCGAAGAGCCCGTCTGCTGCGGCAGCAGGAGTCCCTTCTCCAATCGGTTTCGCCACCAGTCAGCACCGTCACGCCGCTGTTCGGCGGGCCAGTCGGCCCGGTACTGGATCAATTCCATGGGCTCAAGCTGAAACCGCTCGCAGAGCCAGGCATAGGCATACCGTCGCAGCATCAGTTCCTCGTTTTCAAGCAGATCGATCAACTGCCTCGTCAGATCATCCGCCGATGTGGCAGGCAGATTACGGCGGGCCAGCCCAATTGCGGCAAGGGCCTGGGTGGCCTCCAGATGATCACGGAAGGCTTTCTCTAGCACCCGTGCGAGTGTCGGATCGCTAAAGGCTACTGGAACCGTCTGTCCTTCCAACTGCTCCCAGCGGCCGGCAGCTGGTCCGTTGGGTGGCGGTTCACGAAGCAATTCAACCAGTTCGTCATAATGGCCGACCAGCGCGAGCGTTTCGACTGCCATCATCCGGTTTTCGATTCGCCGATCGACCGACAGTTCGATGAGTGACTTCAGCAGCGGTTCGCCCTGGGTAACCGCCTCGACCAGCGCCTCGCTGGCGTCTTTATCAAGCGATGAGATCCGTCGCAACGGTGTCGCCCAGTCGGGCAGTTCGGTGATGGCCTGCCGCGTTGCCGTGAGTGGACTCGTCTCAGACCACTGAACGAGCTCCAACGGCCGCAGCTCAGCCTCAGCCTCAAGGCCTCGCAGCAGCACCCGTGGAGGCAGGCCGCTCGCTTGCGTCTGCCGCCAGTTGATGGGCTGCGTCAGCGGCACCAGCCGGGCCACGAGAGCCTGCGTCGTCTGTCGAGCGGCTAGCTCACTGTCGGGGAGTCGGCTGACATCAACTGCGACGCCACCCAGCAACCCCGAAAGGATGACCCCGTTCAGGCCGCCAGCTGCCAGTCCCAACTGGGCTGCTTTTTCAGACGAGCGAATAGTCAGGCTGCCTGCCAGCAACTCGACCCGCGGCATTCCCGCACTGTCAATTTTGAGCACCGCGTGGGTGCGAGGCCGCATCTGCACCTGCACACTTCCGATACTAAAGCTGGGGCTCAGCCCGGGTGGCACCATCACCTCATCCTGAACCGATAACTGCGAACCGGCAGTCAGACACTGCCAGCCATCCAGCTCAGCTGGATCAGTCGCCGGGGTACGGTGCAACACAAAACCGCTGCCAACGATGGCGTCATTGTCCAGAAAGCCAAGCACCGGCGGGCTGGCCTCTGCTTCTGGAAAAGCCGAAGGGATGGTGGTCGGGGTGACTGCGGTCTGCCCGGCAACAGACGCGGAAGCCGCAGGCTGAGGCGCCATTGGTGGTGGAGCGGTGGCAGCGATAGCCATGGCGGTCCCCTGTGGTACTTGGGGACGGTCAGCCATCGAGGCAACGGCGGGTGGCGGCGGCGGTGCAGCGGCCGCTGGCGAGTCTGGAAGGTTGGCCTCTGCTGGGCTGGTCGTGGTCGCAGCCATTTTAGGCTGCTCGGTAGCCTCTGGCTGGGCCACCAGCGATTGCTCGACCTCAGCTGCCGGTGGACCAGCTTGATCGTCCGAACCAACCACCGCAGCAGGCGGTGCAGGTTTGTCAACCACAGCGGCAGGTGGTTCGGCAACGAGTGCTGGTACGTCGTCAGCCACCGGCGGTCGCGCGGCAAGTTGCTGCTCGCGGTTGGTGCGGCCACTCTGAGCGAGCTGCACGCCGAGGATCACCACCAACAGCAACAACAAAGCGACTGCCACCGCCGCTGCAACAACCGGCCCCCGCGATCGCCGCCGCGGTGTGCGTGAGGTCTGCGGCTCACCGACAGAATTGACCGCCCCCTGTTCAATCGCGTCGAGTTCAGCCCGAACAGCCCGGGCATTGGCCACATCGATCGCGTGCTCTGTTTCTGCTGCCAGTTGCTCCGAGTGTCGCTTGATTGCCTCACCCAATCGCCGACGTTCTTCCTCATTGAGTTCGGTTGTCAGCTCCGGCTGACCGGCCATACCAGCCAGAAGATGATGGCACTCTGCGACTTCACAGAGCTGGACATCTGAATCAACACAGTTCTTTTCAAACGGCCCCAGCAGCTCAGGATCCAACGCGTTGTCGAGAAACTCAGCCACACTGTTAGCGCTGGCTGCCAGCCCCCGGCCATGCACCTGAGCGGCTGGCAGTTCGGTTTTGGCCAGGACATCGCGAATCTTCTGCTCCAGTTTCTGGGCCAGTTCGGTTGCAGCCACCTTCTGGTCCAACTCGATGTGATCCTGCTCGGGTAGCACCCGATCCCGCCAGGCCAGAAGGGTTCGCAGGGTGAGTTTCATCGGCATCGCTCCATTCCCTTTGACTGGGGGGGTCGGGCCGGCGTCCAAGCCTTTGACGTCGGACGCAGCCTCCTCTTGAAAGATTAGTGACATGCCGAGCCAAAATCCGTACCAAATGGCCACCCACAAACTTGCCGGCGACGAACAAAATGAATGTTTTGGCCGTAAAAGTGCAGAAACAGTACGTTCCGCCCCATAAGATTTTTTTCCTCCTACTATTTCTATGCAGACCGACATCGCCACGATCCGCGTCGGCACGGCCATGACTACAACCCCTCAAAACACGAACGAAAAGGCCCGGCAGGCGATGCTGCTGAGGCAGGCCTCGGGGTATATCGAACTGGCTGAACTCGGCGGTCAACCGGACGCACCGCCCTCAGAGGCATTATCGCGGCTGCTTCTTCGGGCATTAGAGTTGCTTAACGAACTGCCAGACGAAAACCGACTGGGCGGTGAGCCGCTGGTCCTGCGGGCCGAGGCCCTCCGAGCGTTAGGACGGTTCGCCGAGGCCCTGCCGCACTTTCGGGCAGCAGTTGCCGAGCAACAGCAGTCAGTTGCTGCCTGGCTGGGGCTGGGCTGGTGTCTGAAACGGCTTGACCGCCTGACTGATGCAATCGCCGCCCTCACGCAGGGTGTGGTCGCCTGCCCGGATGAGCCCATCCTTTCTTACAACCTCTCGTGCTATCACTCGCTGGCGGGCAACGTCACCGAAGCGGTCACCTTCCTGACCCGGGCGATCGCCTCCGACGATCGCTTCCGAGCCCTCACCAACGCCGAGCGAGACTTCGACCCAATCCGTGACGATCCGCGATTTGTCGCGGTGATCGAGCAGGGTGTATAACCGATTTGGGCCCCCTGGATTGGCGGAAGGAGCCATGACCAACCCAGCGTTGCAGGAAGTGATCGCGCTGTTGGGACATCCGGCGGCAGGCACCCCGGCACAGTATTTGTTTGAGCGGGTGGTTGTTGGCGACTCGCTTGATTGGCGATTTGTAACGCTTGAGGTCCAACCCGAACGATTGGCCGCGGCCCTTGACGGGCTGGCTGCCATGAACTTTCGGGGCTGTCTGCTGGCGGGCTCACTGCAGCAACCGGCTGCCGAACTGCTCTCTACGATCAGCCCTGCGGCCCAGTTCGCTGGTGGCTGCAGCCTGATTGAAAGAACTCCCGATGGCCTTAGCGGCCATCTCACATTAGGCCGTGGCCTGCTGGAGGCGGTGCGGCTGCATGCTGATCCCGCTGCCTCGCCCACCGTCATTATCGGAAGTGGCCTGCTGGCCCGAGCGACCGCCCTGGAACTGACGTTGGCGGGCGTGCCTGAGATCATCGTCGCTGACCCGTGGCATGACGGTGGTGACAGCATGGTGCAAGCAATTGTCGGTATTGAGGGTGGGCAGGCGAGCCTGTTGCCAACTGAGACTGATGAGACCGAACTGTTGATCCCGGAGCGGGCGGGGCTGGTTGTGGTGGCAGCTGACCAGCAGCCGTTTCCAATACCGCGTGACCTGACCGGGCTGCGAGAAGACCTTGTCGTAGTCGACACATCACTCGCGCCCAAGGCATCGCCTGTTCTTGAGGCCGCCGCCGCCGCCAGGGCCTGCCGGGTGGATGGACTGGAGGTGGCCACAGCGATCCTCGCTATCGACTTTCAGCGACTCACTGGCATTGAAGCTGATACCGAACTGTTACGGGATGCGCTGGATGAATTTTTAGATTGCTAGCCCCATGGCTTCAGGGAAAGCTCGGGCATATTGCCCAACTTTCCCTGGGGCGGAACGTCACAAAGCCGAGGTTTGTGACCTTCCATCGGTGCTCATGGGCGACATCCTGCCGCCGGGTGGCAGGAGGCGGCTGGCCCAGCTGGCCGGCGTGAACGTCTAGCTCGAGGACTTGGGCACCCGGCCGCGGCTGGGCTTACGTCACTGCCACACTGCTGCCGAATCGCGATTGGCGACCCACCTCATTCACTGGCAAGGCGGCTGATTTTTGTAAGCATCGCCGTTGCACTGCTGCGGACCTCCGCAACCTTGTCGCCTTGCAGCTTTTCCACTTGTTTGGTCACTGCACCCGGCGGCTGCTCACCGGTGGCATCAATCAACGAAGCGACGCCTCGCAGGGCATTGACCACCAAGAGCACCCGCTTGTACCGCTGCGACTGCTCCTCGTCTGATGAGGCTGCTGTCGTCTCAATGTCAGGGGTTGCCAACAATTCAGCCAGTGCTTCATAGGCTTCGCTGTTGCCCAGCCTCGCCAAACCCAGCGCTGCGTTGGCCCGCACATCGGCGTTGTCATCTGCTGCCAGCCGCAGGAGGGCCTCTCCGCTTTGATCCCCACCCAGCACACCCAGCGTAAAGCCGCAGGCATTCCTGACCTTTGAATCGGCTGAAGCGGAGGCCTGAACCACAGCTTGAACCACAGCTTTGCGGTCCGTGAATGAACGGCCGGCTTCATTCAAGTTGGTTGCCAGCACCGCGAGTGCCTCAACGGCCGCCTGGGTCGTCTCGTTGTCGCCGTCGGCGGTGACTCGCCGAACGAGCGGGGCAGCCGCGTCGGGTACCGTGAACTCACCAAGCGCCCGGCAAAGATACAGTCGCAAGGTCTGCGACTGCTCGCCGGTGCGGCCGCTGGCCACCTCATCGTCAAGAATACTGCCGAGTTCACTCGCCAGGTCGGCGTCAGACTTTAGCCGGCTGCCGCCGGGACCCCGCAGATCGTTCGCAAGATTGAGGGCGGCCTGCCAGCGGCCCTCGTTCGCCCGGCGAAGGGTGCGGACGTAGGCCTGCGGATCGTTGCCGAGGTGCGCCAGCCAATGGAAGGCCAGCCAGACACAGACAATGATCGCCACAATCAGGCCGGGCACCAGAAACAGCTGCACCAGAAACGCCGCGCTAGGTGGCTCGACCGGTGGCAGGCTGTCGTCGGGGTTGATTGGTCGCTGCGGGGTCTCTGCCATGGGCCTTTGATTGGGGTGTGCGGTGTGGTGAACCGAGGCAGCCTGCGGCCCGCCATGCGAACCCGCGGCCGACGCCCGGCCGAACCGCCTCCCCTGCATGATAGACTGTCTCGCCTAGAGGTGAGACAGGTGAGTGACGCGATTTCTGGAGCCATTCTGCAGCCGCTGTCAAAGCCGGCTGCGGCCTGCTGGCTGGATCAGACGGTGGTTGGCGGGCCACGCAGCGTGGCAGAGCAGTTGGCTATCGACGAGGCCCTGTTGGATGCGGCCAATGAGGGCAGGCTGACGATGCCAGTCGTCCGGACTTGGCAAGCCGAGCAGCCCGCCGTGGTCGTTGGGTCCTCGAGCCGGCTGGCCGAGGAGGTTGACCTACCGACCTGCCAGCGGCTGGGGGTGTCGGTGCTGCGGCGACCAAGCGGTGGGGCGACGGTGGTGCTGGGCCCTGGCTGCATCATGTGGATGGTGGTCACCCCCCATGCCGAGCCACCGCCGATTGATGCGATTCATGCGGCGATGCTCGACCCACTGGCGGCGGCCCTGACAGCAGCCGGCAGGCCAGTCAGCCGGCAGGGCACATCTGATCTGACGGTGAGCATGCCAGAGGGCATCCGCAAGATTTCGGGCAACGCCCTGCGGGTTCGGCGGCGGGGGGTGCTCTATCACGGGACGCTGCTCGACGATTTTCCGCTTGAGCTGATTGGGCAGCTGCTACGGCATCCGCCCCGCGAGCCGGCCTATCGACAGCAGCGAAGCCACGACGCATTTCTGGCCAACCTTGCGCTGGGTCGGCAGCAGATCGATGCGGCCGTGCGGGCCGCCTTCGGGGCCTGGCGAGACGAGGCCAACTGGCCACAGCAGCAGGCGGCGGAGCTGGTGGCGTCTCGCTACGGATTGGCGAGTTGGACCGAACGGCTGTAGTCATCGGCACGAACTGCCGTTTCCCGGCTGTCATTCTGGGGTGAGTTGGTGGGTCAGGAGGATTGAAAAGCCGACCTGACAAGAGCTGATTCGGGCTCAGTGTCGTTGACGATCACAAGATTGGCGGATGGAGCAGCGGGTGATCGGAAACCAGCCTTCCGTCAGATCGGGGCTGATGGTTACCGTCCCGCCCGCGTGCGACATGAGGTCGTCCGACCAGACTGCAACAGGAGGTTGCTTGAGATGCGTTTGCATATGAATGCCGCAGACGTGCGGGAAATGGTTACCCGGCTGTTCGTTGAGCTTGGTGCCGACCACGACGATGCGACCGATCTTCAGGAGAACATCCGGATCGACCGTGGCCGCTGTGTCGCCCGCTGCTATCGGGCGACCGAGATGTTTGCGATGTGGCTGATCGACTGCGGCGTGGTGCAGTTTTACAACGCCGATGGTGAGATGCTGCACACCGTGAATCTCTTCAACGAACTGCAGCCACAACGGGCCGCAGCCTAAGCGGGGAACGTCAGGCAGCACAAAAAGACATTTGCCACTGCCGCTGGCGGTGGCAGTGAACCCAGGGTGAAGTTTGTTTTCCCCTTGGCTCACAAACGGAGCAGGCGGCCTTGACTGGCCCCTTCTCCAGACAGCTTGCTCACGGGGCACTGCCCATCATGCCGACTGCAATCAGCAGCCCACCGAGGCTCTCGATCGTCATTCCCGCTCCAACTGATGCGGCGGCCCTTGAAGAGACGCTGGTCAGCGTACTCGAGAATCGGCCGAACGAATCTGAGATCATCGTCGTGCTTGGCTTTGAGTATGGTGATCCCTGGAATGTTCATGAAGAAGTCCGCTTCATCAAGGCGCCCATTGGCTCGAACCGCGTCGCCTGCATCAACCTCGGGCTGGCGGCCAGCCGGGGACGCATTCTGCATGTGCTGGCGGCGGGCTGGCGGGCCACGCCGTTCTGGACAGAGGCAGCAGTCGAGCACTTTGCCAGCGAGCAGGTGGGGGCGGTGGTGCCGCTAGAACTGGCATCCGACGACCTTGATCGGATCGTGGCGACCGGCATCGAGACCCGTCGGGGTGGTCGCCGGGTCTGCCTGCGACCGCGGGGGGATGCCTCGCGAGTGAAGGGTTTTCATGTGGCTGAGCATCCGTTGCCGTCGGGCCCGACCCTTGAGGCTGGGTTCTGGAGCAGTCAGATGCTGGCCCGGTTGACCAACGGCTTTTGTCTGTCGTGCGGTGATGAGTATGCCGACGCCGATATGGCGGTGTCGTTGCGGGCGGCCGGTGGCCGGGTGGTGCTTGAGCCGGCGTCGCGGGTAGTGGCGGCTGATGAGCGGCAGCGGCCGCAGCGGGCCTTTGCGGCTGGCCTCTATGGCGAGCGGCTGTTCTGGCGGTCATTGGCTGCGGAGCCGATTCTGCGGAGCTTGGTGCTGCATGTCTTCGAGGTGCTCCGGCATGCCTTGGTTCGGGCGCCGCTGGGCACCCTGCCGATGCTGGCTGGCCGGCTGGTGGCGGTGCTGCAGTTCGGCTGGTACGTGCCGCGGTTCCGGGAACTGCGGCAGTTGATCCAGACTCGTCCTGCTGAGGACGGCCAGCCGGCCCCGGTTGACCGCAGTCTGCGGTTTGAGGCGGGCCATGCGGGCGGTGGCATCAGCCGACCGCGGCGGCGGTCGCGGGTTCCGCTGCGGCGGAGTGCCTGAGCCGGGCAGAGTGCTGTAACCGGGTTGGTGCTGTTTCGCGTCCCCTGCCCTGCGAAACGCCTCCTGCTGGTTTACACGAGTTGCGAGTGCTAAACTTGCGATGCTAACGCCTGCTGCAGCGGTTTTATCCGGATTCACCGCGGCGGCAGCAGTTGCACGTCCGTGCGAAAGCCCTCGTAGCTCAATTGGATAGAGCG
>RFVE01000300.1 GCA_009922585.1 Planctomycetia bacterium | reverse complement strand
TCGGGATGGATCAGTGGTCAGGACGCCCTCGCCTTTGCCAGCCTCGTCGGCCCCCAGACTGAGCAGATCAATCTCTTGGTTGCCCTGCGTATGGGCGAGGTCTGGCCACCGATGCTCGCCCGGGCGATTGCGACGGTTGACCATGCTCTCGAGGGCAGGCTCTGCCTCAACATCATTTCTTCCAACATGCCGGGCCTGAATGAGCCAAACGACGTTCGCTACGGCCGGGCCAGCGAGATCATCCAGATTCTGCAGGGACTTTGGCAGACTGAGGGGCCATTTGAATGGAAGGGCGATTTCTACAAATTTTCACTACCGACAACTGAGCCCGCACAGTGCTATCAACAGAATGGCGGACCGCTCCTCTACTTTGGTGGCATCTCACCAGCCGCCCAGGAACTCTGTGCCAAACACTGCGATGTCTTTTTGATGTGGCCAGAGACCGAGGACCGCATCGCCGCAACCATTCGCACGATGAGCGAAAAAGCTGCTGCCCATGGCCGCACGATTGACTTTGGCTTCCGCAGCCATGTCATCGTTCGAGAGACAGAAGCCGAGGCCCGGGCGGCCGCCGACCGATTGATCTCGAAACTCAACCGGGAGAAGGGCGAGGAGATCAAGCGACGATCACTCGACGCCCAGAGTGCCGGTGTGCGCCAGATCCGGCTGTGGCAGTGCGATCGTCGGGGACCCCGATCAGGTGCTCGCAAAGCTTGAACGATACATGGACCTCGGCATCCGAGCCTTTATTCTCAGCGGCTATCCTCATCTCGATGAGTGTGACCTCTTTGCCAAGCATGTCCTGCCCCGGCTACCGACCTGCCGGCTGAACGAACTTCAGCGGCGGCGACTGCCCAACCCTGTCACCCCGCTTACCACCGCCCCGCGAACCTGACCGACACTTCCCACCCCGAAAACTTTTGACCTTCAGAGAGCAACGACCATGCCCGCTCCGGTTCGATTTGCCCTGGCTGGCTACGGCGCCTGGGGCCGCTATCACGCCTCGTCGATTGCTTCCAATCCTGAGGCTGAGCTCGTGGCGGTGACTGCAGCATCGGAGGCCTCACGGGCAGCCGCTGCCGCCGACTATCCGCAGGCGCGAATCTTTGCTGATCCACTGGAGATGATCACGACCACCGACTGCGATGTGGTCGACATCGTCACGCCCAGCCACACCCACCGCACCATTGCCGAAGCAGCCCTGGCAGCCGGCCGGTTCGTGCTGTTGGAAAAGCCGCTGGCGACAACGCTGGAAGACTGCCAGGCAATTGTGCGGGCGGCCGAAGCGGCCGGCGGCCGGCTGGCGATCGGCCATGAGTTTCGGTTCTCTTCCCAGTGGGGTGAGATCCGCCGGCTCATCGACCAGGGCACGATCGGCAGGCCGCAGTACGTGCTCGTTGAACTCTCCCGCAAGCCCTATCGGCTTGGGGCTGACGGCTGGCGGTACGATCCCGATCGGGTCGGCAGCTGGGTATTGGAGGAGCCGATTCACTTCTTTGACCTAGCCCGCTGGTATCTTTCCGAGAGCGGTGACCCAGTCGAATTGGTCGCCTATGGCAACTCCCGAGACCCGGCTCGGCCCGCTCTCTACGATAACTTTTCGGCCATGTTCCGCTGTCACGATGGGGCTTATGCCGTTGTCTCCCAGACGCTTGCCGCTTTCGAGCACCATCAAACGGTGAAGATCCTCTGCCTGTTGGCCGAAGAATCAATCCGGCAGGGACGACCGCTACCGGTCGCGAATCTGCTTGCCGAGACCTCCGCTGGAGCCCCGTGATGAACGACCGCCCCACCCCCTGGTACACCGGCGTTACCCGCTACCAGTGGCTTGTCCTCACCGTTGCTTCCCTCGGCTGGATCTTCGACGCTTTCGAGGGCCAGATCTACAACATCACCCGCAGTGACATGCTGCCGGAACTGCTGGAGATCTCCGGTGACGATCCGGCCAACCATCCCCTGGTTCGGCTCTGGGGGGAACGGTTTCTCGGCATCTTTCTCATTGGTGGCACCATCGGCGGCTGGCTGTTCAGCTCGCTGGCTGATCGTTGGGGCCGCAATCCGGTGATGGCTCTGACCATCCTTTTCTATTCACTCTTCTCGGGCCTGACTGCCTTCGCAACCGACGCCTGGCAGGTTGGCATTCTTCGATTCCTGGTGGCGATGGGAGTCGGCGGCGAATGGGCCGTCGGGGCCGCGCTCGTCTCGGAGGTCTTTCCGAAGCAGGCCCGGGAACGGGCAGGCGGTATTTTCCATGCCACCAGCGTCGGCGGCCTCTGGCTGGCAGCGGCGGCTGGCCTGGCCGTCGGCAGCCAGTGGCGGTACGCCTACCTGCTCGGCGTGGTGCCTGCGGTGCTGGTGCTCTGGGTGCGGCTGTCGATTCGCGAGCCGGAGTCGTGGCAGCAGGCGCGGCAGACCAAGTCAGGCCAACTCGGCAGCTACCGCGATCTCCTCGGTGATCCAGTCTGGCGACCGCGGGCGGTCTTTGGGGCGCTCCTGGCGATGGTCGGCCTGGCAACCTTCTGGGGCGTCGTGGTGGCGGGCCAGGACATCGCCCGCGATCTACTCGAACGGGCAGGCGATCCCGATGCCGCAAGCAAGGCGAAGATCGCCTTCGGTTTCGTCCAAACCGCGGGCGCAGGAGCCGGCATGTTGGCCTTCGGCCCGATCGCCGCCCGGATCGGCTGCCGCGGCACCTTCGCCATGATGCACATCGTCGCGGCAATCATGACCCCGGTGGTCTGCTGGCTGCCGTCGAGCGT
>RFVE01000299.1 GCA_009922585.1 Planctomycetia bacterium | reverse complement strand
GGGTGGCTACTCAATGAACACCCGCGAGTTGACGCTGGCAGGCGGCGACTCCGGTATTGCCGGCTTCGTACCAGGCAAAGCGGCCGCCAGCGAGCTGATCCGCCGGATCACCAGCACTGACCTTGATGAACGGATGCCGGCAGACGGTGACCCCCTGCCGGCCGCAGCCATCGCCGTTCTCTCCCGCTGGATCGACGCCGGGGCTCCCTGGGACGAGGGCTTTGCCTTTGAAAGCACCAGCTGGGAACCACCCCTGGCCCTGCGGCCAGTCGAACTCCCACCGGTCATGGACGGGCGGACCAATCCCGTTGATCGGGTGATCGATGACTACCATCGCAAGCAGGGCCTCGCCCAACCGGCACGCTGCGATGACCGCAGCTTCATCCGCCGGGTGCACCTCGACCTCGTCGGGCTGCTGCCCGAGCCAGATCACGTCGAAGCCTTTGTGAACGATCGCGCCCCGGCCAAACGGCAACGGCTCGTTGCCACGCTGCTGGGCGAGGATTTCGATCAGCGGCTGCGATATGCCGAGCATTGGCTGTCGTTCTGGAACGACCTGCTTCGCAACGACTACACCGGCACCGGCTTCATTACGGGCGGCCGCCGACAGATCACCGGCTGGCTGCACCGGTCGCTGGTCGAAAACAAACCGTTCGACCAGTTTGTCCGGGAGCTGATTGCCCCGACGGATGAATCCCGGGGGTTCATCGATGGCATCGTCTGGCGGGGGACGGTCAATGCCAGCCAGACCGTGCCGATCCAATTCGCCCAGAACGTCGGCCAGACCTTCCTTGGCATCAATCTGAAATGTGCCAGCTGCCACGACTCCTTCGTTGACCGTTGGACGCTCCAAGAGACCTATGACCTGGCAGCAATCGCCGCCGAGAACCCGCTGGAACTCCACCGCTGCGAGAAGGCAACGGGGCGGATGGCGACACCCGGCTGGCTGTTTGCCGACCTTGGTCAGATCGACCCGACGGCTCCGCGAGACCAGCGGCTGACACAATTGGCCACCTTGATGACCAGGCCCGAGAACGGCTGGCTGTCACGAAACCTGGTCAACCGGCTCTGGGCCCGGCTGCTGGGCCGGGGCATCGTTCATCCTGTCGCGGCCCTCCGAACCAGGCCCTGGTGCGAGGAGCTGCTCGAGGTGCTCGCGGGCGATCTGGTTGAACATGGCTGGGACATCAAGCATGTGCTGGCGACCATCTGCACGTCTGAGGCCTACGGGGCGGTAACGCCAGCTGCAGCCGACCCGGCGGCGGGCGGCTATGTCTTTGCCGGCCCGCTGCCGCGGCGGCTGACGGCAGAGCAATTCATGGACTGCCTCTGGCAACTGACTGACGCTGCCCCCGGAAAACCTGACGGTGACGTGATGCGGGTCAACTCAGAGGTTGCTGTCCCAACTGACGCAACACCCCCGCAAGCCGTTTGGATCTGGTCGAACGATCGAGCCGAGTCACCGCCGGGTGAAAGACTGACCTTCCGCACATCATTCACGCTTTCCAGTCCAGCCGTCCATGCCCGACTGGTGGTGTCAGCTGATAACGAGGCACAGGTCTTTCTCAACGGCAAGGCGGTCACCACCTGCAGCGATTGGATGAATCCGGTGAGCCAGGTCGTCACATCCCAGCTTCGCGTGGGGGGAAACAGCATGCTCGTTTCAGCCGCCAATGCTCCCGCGGGTGGGCCAGCGGCCCTGAAGCTGGAGATGAGGGCTACGCTCACTGACGGGTCAGAAACGCTGGTCGCAACTGACGGGAGTTGGGAATGGACCGCCACCACGCTCAGGGTTGTCAACGACGGACGGCCACTCTTTCCAGGCAACAAGCAGCCGACCGACTGGGCACCGGCAGCGGTCGCCCGCTCGCAGCAGATCTGGGCCCGGGCAACAGCTAACTTTACCCAACAAGTGCTCACCGCCTCTGTAAGCGGCCCCCTGCCGATGGTGCGGGCCGCGCTGGTGAAGGCGACGGCATTAATGGCTGCCCTCGGCCGACCCAATCGCGACCAGGTTGTCACCAGCCGCCCGACCGATCTGACCACGCTGGAAGCGATCCAACTGGCCAATGAACAGGGACTGTTCGACCTGTTCACTGCGGGTGGGGTTCGCATTCTCGCCGACCATGGTCCAGACGCCGACACGATCAGCAACTGGCTCTTTCTTGCCGCCCTGTCCCGGCCACCGTCATTGAATGAGCGGGCTGCCGCCCGGGAGATTCTGACCGACACGCCAACCGCCCAGACCGTTGCCGACTGCCTCTGGGCCGTCATCATGCTGCCAGAGTTTCAATTTTCTCGCTGACCGAACTATCCCATCAACCTTCAACTGGTCGATCATGTCTGCTGCACAACAATGGGGAGTCGAACGAGAGGTTGTCCATGCCCAGAGAGCAGGCGTCGCTGACCAGCGGAGCCATGGATGGCGGACCGCAGGCAGCGTTGAGAGATTAGAGGCCAAGATGGCCGCAACGAACGTCCGGCGATGGGACGTGGGCAACACCGGTTCAACTGCCCCGGGGTCGTTGGCACCCGCAGGGAGAACTCGACTTCTTTCTTCGCATCTTCGTAAAAGCTGAGGCACAGCCAGCATCCATTCACGGAGCCCCACCATGAACACCCGACGTGACCTGCTCAAGAGCCTTGCCGCCGCCGCGACCACTACCCTTGCCCTGCCCGAACCGCGAGCCCGTGCCAGCACTGCCGACGGCAGTGCCATCGTCCATCCTGAGCCCACCGCCGATGCCATCATCGTGCTCT
>RFVE01000298.1 GCA_009922585.1 Planctomycetia bacterium | reverse complement strand
CCTGACGAGGTCGTGAAGGTCGAGGTTTACTACAGCGTCGATCCCCACGGCATCACCCGCTTCTGGCGGTCAGCGGAGGTGACCCGGTCCGGTGACAGCTGGACCGCTGCCTGCCCGATCACCAGCACCGAGCTGCCGCTGTTTGTGATCGCCAACGTGCATTACCCGCTCGACCGGAAAATCGTCGGCGGGCCCGGGGAGGGGCAGCCGCCGGCCACCTATCTGGTCAGTTCCTGGCAGCATGATTTTGAGGCCGATGAACTCGTTGCCGCCGGGGTGCGGGCGACCGATCCACCAGAGCGGATGATCGTAGAGGACTTTGGCGACTGGCAGGACTGGTACCAGCTGAATCCTGGCAATCCCCATCACCACTTGGCCGCCACTCGCAAGATCAAAGACCCCAAGTGGCGAGGGCCGGATGGGGCGAAACTGGCCATTGATGTGCTGGCACCGACCGGAGGTGAGCTTGCGCTGACCTTTGAGTTGGCCGCCTGGAGTTGCTATGCCGGTGTGCCCCAGGGACGGTATCTGGCGGTCAAGCCACTGGTTGCTACTGACGAGTGGCAGACGGTGGAGGTTTCACTGAAAGATCTGGAGCCACTCGATGACCGTAGCCGTAAGGGCCTTGCCAGTTGGCGGTACCTGACCGAACTGGCCATTGCGGCCGCAGTTCGCACCCGTGAGAACGGCAAGGAGGTCATCCGGGCCGGCGGCGAATGGCCTGCCGATCGGCAGTTTCGCCGGCTCCGCTGGGTGGGGGGCACCCAGCCTGAGCACCTGCTGCTGCCGGGGGCGGCAATCTCAAAGGCTGACTTTGAGCAGATTTTCCAGCAGTCGATTGATGAATCGGTGGAGCAGGAAACCCGGGACGCCGCCCTCGTCCGGTAGCTGGCCACTTAAACGGGGGGATGAGGCTGTGGAGGTGTTGAGGCGGGCTTCGTTTTCGCTCCTCGATTTCCGGGCTATCGCGATTTTTCCGAATTTCCGGAAAGGGTTCGGCGGTTCACAAAAAGAACCTCATCGGGGAGGTTTCTCGGAAAAAGGGCCGTCAGCGAGTCTCGGATCATTCGGTGCTGACGGCTCGAGGCCGGAGCGACCCTTCCCAGATTTTCTCAGTTCTTCTTCGTTTTTCCGACCAGTTTCCGCAAGGGGTGTCCTGATGTCCCGCACCAACCATCCGCCGCCAGCAGGCGGTCGCCGTCATGGCTTTACTTTGATCGAACTTCTGGTGGTGATTGCCATCATCGGCGTGCTGGTCGGCCTTTTGCTGCCAGCGGTGCAGCAGGCCCGTGAAGGAGCCCGGCGGTCCTCATGTACGAATAAGCTCAAACAGTTGGCGTTGGCAGTCCTGAATCATGAAAACACCTACAAGGAGTTTCCCGCAGCCACGCACAGTTCACGCATCAAGCAGCTGACCAATTCCGCTACCTTTGCCTATCGGGTCGGGCCGATGGTCTCTCTCCTTCCTTTTGTCGAAGAACTCTCACTGTTCGACGATTGCATTTCTCACATCACTTCCGGTAATCAGCCGATGGGTGGCCCCTTCGATCAGAATATTGCCCCACTCCTGTGTCCGTCGGACATCAATAGTTCAAATCAACTCGGACAGTTTCGTTGGGGGCGGACTAGCTATCACGGCAGTGCGGGTGATATCGGCGCGGGTACTGCCAGTATGTGGCTCCACCGCGGTGCGTATTCAGGAGACAGGGCTAGGTTTACCCCAGGGTTCCAAAACCCAGGCCATCGGGCAGTGACACTCAAGGAAATTTCTGATGGCACCTCACATACACTGTTGCTCAGCGAGGTGATCATCGGTGACCAGAGTAGCCAGCTGCCCGCCGGTGTTGGTCAGACGGGTTCTGGCATTCCCTGGTATCAGCCCCCGATGTTTTGCCAGGGCCTCATTGCCGCTGGCGGAACGTCCTATTCGGCTGGTGTCACGTCAGGCTATATGCCAGGGGTTGGCTGGGGATTTTCAGATCCGCCGAACAGCGTCTTTTACACCCACTTGCCACCCAATGCGCCCCGTTGCGCAAATAATCACAATTGGGACGCGTACATGCCGGCCAGTAGTTATCATCCTGATGGCATCGTCGTTGCGATGTGCGACGGCTCAACGGGTTTCGTGAACAATGCTATCGAGGCAGGTGATCCAGCCATCGCGTCGGGTAACGGGGAAATGCTCGGTGCGCCGACCAAACGTGGCGTCTGGGGGGCACTCAGTACGATCAATGCGGGTGAGGTCGATGGCAAACTGCCTTAAAGCTACTGCTGCTTACCTGACTTGCTGCCACCATACCCGTGCTTCGCGATCCGGTAGTGCCGCGGCGTTGTTGCTGTTTGTGGCCATCCTCGTCGGTTGTGGGCATCGTGGTCCTGCTGTTGAGTTTGTGGAAGGGACAGTGCTGTTTGAGAACAAACCGGTTGCCAGTGGGACCGTCTTTTTCTTACCGGAAGCAGATGACGTCGATGGCATACCGGCGATTGGGCGAACGAATGTTGACGGCATGTTTCGGCTCAATGCGATGCAGGGTGCTCGTGCGGGGGCTGGCACCGCTGTCGGTCGTTACCGGGTCACCATTATCAAGCAGACGAGTCCTCCGATTCCAGAACCGGACGCCTCAGGTGTGCTACCACCTCCCCCCGACAATTTCGAAGTTCGCGACCTGTTGCCGGCAATTTATGGTGATCGAGAGACAACGCCATTGAGGGCGGACGTACGGCCTGGGAGGAACCAATTCAAATTTGAGCTCGTTGAGCC
>RFVE01000297.1 GCA_009922585.1 Planctomycetia bacterium | reverse complement strand
GGGTCAAAGGCCGACCTCTGGGATGGTGGCCACCGAGTGCCCTTCATCGCGCGTTGGCCGAAACGGATACGAGCCGGGGCCAGCTGCGACCATCCGGTCTGCCTCACCGACCTGTTTGCCACGACGGCAGACATTCTTCTGGCGTCCCTGCCGGACGAGGCATGTGAAGACAGCGTCAGTTTTCTCCCCGCTCTCGGTGGAATGCCAGTATCCTCCTCACGTGATGGCATTGTGCATCACTCAATCAGTGGCCACTTTGGTTATCGGCAGGGTCGCTGGAAGCTGCTGCTCGCACGAGGCTCCGGCGGCTGGTCAAGCCCCAATGAGCGGCAGGCCGCCACGCAACACCTGCCCGCCGTCCAGCTTTACGACCTCTCGGTCGATCCCGGCGAGCAGCACAACCTGGCGGAGAAGCACCCAGACCGGGTAGCAACGCTTGTGTCACTGCTGGAGCGGGATGTGGCCCGAGGCCGCAGCACCAAGGGACCGACGGCCAAAAATGACACCGCAGCGCAAGTAGAAACATTTTTAGGTGAAGGAACATATTCACGATGGCAAATGAACACCTCGCTCAAACGGCCGCTCAGCATCGCGTCATTCCGCACGATCTCTCAGACGCCTGCAATCGGCGTGGATTTTTCAGCCGCTCAGCAGCAGCCGCGTCTGCCGCCGGTGCGGTATCGGCTGCTACAACCGGCCGTGCTGCCGACGCCAATGACCGGATTCGGATCGGATTCATTGGTGCTGGTAGCCGAGGGTTCGGGGCCCATGTCAAAACACTGGCCAAGCTGCGGGCTGCTGGCGCGAAGATCGATCTCGTTGCGGTGAGCGAGGTTTTTAAGACACAGGAAGACAAGGTCTGCGATTTCATTCAGAAAGAGACTGGGGTCACCCCCAAACGGTATCTCGACTACCAGGACTTGTTGGCCGACGATTCAATTGATGCTGTTTGTATTGGCACCCCTGATCACTGGCATCGCCGGCAGATTGTCGATGCCTTGAAGGCCGGCAAGCACGTCTATGCTGAAAAGCCAATGACCAAAACGGTCGAAGAGGCGCTCGACGTGGTCAAGGTCTGGCGGGAAACCGGCCGGGTGATGCAGGTCGGTGTCCAGTCGACCAGCCTCAAGGTCTGGGATCAGGCTCGGGACCTCATCAATCGCGGCAAGCTCGGGAAGGTGCTTGGCTATCAGACTGAATATTTCCGCAACTCAAACACCGGCCAGTGGCGGTATTACGAACTCACCCGAGACATGACGCCGCAGAACATTGACTGGAACCGCTGGCTCGGCGTGGAGGCGGGACTCGCCGAACAGATTCCGTTCGATCGGGCTGTCTACCGACAGTGGCGGTGCTACTGGCCTTTTGGCTCGGGCATGTTCACCGACCTCTTCGTCCACCGGACGACGGCCATGCTCAAGGCAACCGGCCTGCGGTTTCCGGCTCGTGTTGTCGGCGGTGGGGGTATCTATCTCGAGCTTGACACGCGTGACGTTCCCGACGTGGCTACTGTCGTCGCCGACTATCACGAGGGCTGCCAGGGGTTGATCACCGCCACCATGTGCAACGAGCGGTCCCGCATCAAGCAGGTGATTCGAGGCCATAACGGGGCCTTTGAGTTTGGCAATGGAGAGAAGTTCACCGAGTTTCAGTTCCTCGCAGAACGGCCCCAGGTCACGCTCGACAGCTCCATCAAAGATGAGCTGATCAAAACGGATCTCAGCCAGGAGCAGCTAGAGCAGACCAACACCACCGCCCTGCACTTCGAAAACTGGCTGGCGGCAATCGCCGCCGATGACCCATCCGCCTGCAACAACCCGCCTGACCTCGGTGCAGCAGCAGTCGTCACCGTGATTCTCGGCGCAATGAGCTATCGCAACGGCAAGGTCTATCACTTCGATGCCGCCAGTGGCCGCGTCGGCGAGGGCAACCCTGGCTGGGCCCAGAAATGGGAAAATCTCTCGGAAAACCGGGGAACTCCGGGGCATGTGCCCGGCTGGCAGGCCGGCAGCAAGGGCAGCGAACTCCAACCCCGCGACTCGCAGGCACTTGCGGGGCCCTGGATCGATGGAAAGGATCCAGCGGAAGCATGAGCGGACGCCCTCGCTGTTGGCTTGGGCCCTTGGCGTGTCTGGCTGCACTCGCACCGCTGCTGCTCGGACTCGCTACCAAGGCAGCCGCCGGGCCGCCCAACATCGTGCTCATCATGGCCGACGACCTTGGCTATGGCGAACTCGGCTGCTACGGGGCAACCCGCTGCCAGACGCCCCGGCTCGATCAGCTTGCCGCCACCGGTCTGCGGCTAACTGACTTTCATTCAAATGGCTCAGTCTGTTCACCGACTCGAGCCGCCCTGATGACTGGTCGCTATCAACAGCGGTGCGGCATCGATGGCGTGGTGACCGCAAAGAAACACCGGGACGCGGGCATGCCAATCGCCGAGGAGACACTGGCTGAACTACTTGCCCAGGCTGGCTACGCCACCGGCATCTTCGGCAAGTGGCACCTCGGCTATGCCCCCAACTTCAGTCCCACCCGGCAGGGGTTTGCTGAGTTCAGTGGTTTCGTCTCGGGCAACATCGACCTGTTCTCACACATCGACCAGGAGGGCTGGTACGACTGGTGGCGGCAGCAAACGCTTGTTGCTAAGCCTGGCTATGCGCCACACCTGCTCACTGAGCATGGCGTCGACTTTATCCACAGGCACAAAGACCAGCCGTTCTTTCTTTACCTGCCACATCCTGCCCCACACTATCCGTATCAGGG
>RFVE01000296.1 GCA_009922585.1 Planctomycetia bacterium | reverse complement strand
TCCCAAAACTACGCCGCCAACGTGTCGCTGGCGGGCGACACCAACCTGGCCGGTACGACAGGCACGTTTGCCCAGGGCATCACCGGCAACAACAACAGCCTGCTGCTCAACTTCAGCCAGCCGACCGCCCTCGGTGGCCTGTTCAGCAATCTGGCCGACTTCACCAGCCTTGGCGACGTGACGGTCAACGGCACGATCAGCACCAACGTCGACCAGAACTACGCTGCCAACGTCACCCTGACCGGAGACGGAACCTTCACTGGCAACGCGGCCAGCTTCAACGGTGCGGTCGTTGGCGGCAACCATGATCTCACGATCAACTTCACCGGTGGCAGCACCACCCTTGACGGGCTGTTCACCAACGTCGCCACGCTCAATGCCCTCTCGGCGGTTGACATCGGGGCGAACATTCAGACCAACGCCGACCAGAACTACGGCTCAACCGTCAACCTGACGGCCGATGTCACCCTGTCGGGCAACGCCGGCTCGTTCAGCGGCTTGATCTCGGGCAACAACAACGATCTCACGCTGAACTTCACCGGCGGGCAGACCACGATCAACGCCGCCTACTTCAGCAACTTCCTTTCCCAGATCCAGAACCTCACCAGCCTCGGCCCGGTCGAACTGGTCGCCACGGCACTGACCCCGGCGTTGACCACCGCCGGTCAGCAGCGATTTGAGGGTAACGTGGTGCTCGGCACCAATGTCACCCTGCAGCCGTCCGACTTGACGATCAACGGCAGCGTCGAGGGCACCACCAGCGGCAACCAGTCGCTTGAGGTCTCGGCCGTCGGAAGCGTCACCTTCCGAGGCAACGTGGGCCAGCAGACCCGCCTGGGCAACCTCACCCTCGCCTCCACCTCGGCCTCGCTCCGCAGCGTGTCGACGACGGGTGATCAGGAATACGGCTCAACCTCGACCAGCCTGAACGGCACCTACGATGCCGGCGGATCCGACAAGGTGGTTAACGGCACCGTCACGCTGGCGGGCAACACTGCAATTCACGCCGCCGCCGATGTCTTCTTTGCCAAGGCGATTCAGGGCACCACCGACGGTGGCCAGACGCTGGTGATCAACGGCAGTGGCAACACGACCCTTGGCGACACCGTCGGCACCGCCTCAGTGGCCCTGGCCAGCATTAACATCACCGGTGGCGGCCAGGTAACCCTCGGCGGTGATGTCACCACCACCGGCGAGCAACAGTTTGGCGAGCAGGTGGTGCTCTCGGCTGACGTCGATTTCAATGCGACCGGCGGCGGCAACATCACCTTCGACGGGGCGGTTGATGGAACTGCTGCTGGCAGTCAGGCACTTGCAGCCACAACCACTGGCAACGTGACCTTCAATGGCACAGTTGGCGGAGCGACGTCACTGGCCGGTATCAACGTGACCGGCAGTCAGATCACGCTTGTCAGCAACGCCACCACGGCGGGCGACCAGACCTATTCCGGCCAGTTGTCACTCAACGGCAGCTACACCACGGGCACGGGCAACTTCACCCAGCTGGTTGGCTGCGGAACGCAGCTGGCGGGCAACACCACCATCGATACCGGCTCGGGCAATGTCACGCTGGCCATTGTGAACCCCACCACCGCCAACGTGACGAGCCTGACCATCGACACCACCGGGAGCACCGTGCTCGGCACGGTTGGAGCTGGCGGTCGGCTGGCCTCGATCAACATCACCGGCGGTACGGCAACGCTCAGTGGCGTCGCGACTTCGGGTGAGCAGACCTATGGCGGCGATGTGGTGCTCACCACACCTGGTACTTCTTACAGCACGCTGAACTCGGCAATCACGGTCGAAGGCACGACCCAGTTGACCGCGGGCAACCTGGCGACCTTCGAAGTTGGTTCGGGCAACGTCACCTTCAACGGCACGGTCAATGGCTTGTCGTCATTGGTTGTCAACAGCACCGGCACCACGACCTTCAGCGGTGCAGTGGGTGGTGTCTTGCCGCTTTCCAGCCTCACGACCGACGCCGGTGGCACGACGGTGCTCGGCGGCGACGTCACCACCACGGGCAACCAGAACTTTGGCGACCAGGTCAATATGACGGGCAGCGTGACACTGGTCTCGGGTGCCGGGACGATCGACGCCAGCTCCGGCATCAATGGCACCGGTCAGACGCTCACGATCGGCGATGCCGGCCAGACCGGTGGTGTGACCCTCGGCGGCAACATCGTGCTCGGTGGGCTGGCCACCGGGACCGGGGCGTTCGACCTGGGAATCAACGTCGGGCTCAATCAGACGGCGGTCGTGGGCGGGGCCACGACGCTGCAGAACAACGGCACGCTGACCCTTCAATCGACGGCCTCCCAAAGCGCGGACAGTTACCTGGACTTCACTGGCGGGCTCAATGCGACTGCTGTCGAACAGACGGTGTTGTCCGGCTATCTGCTGGCGCAGAATGCACCAATCAGCCTCAACAACGTGGCAGTCGCCGGCACCGGCGGCGCCATTGTCACGACCGGAAGTCTCACCGATCCGTATAACGGTTCCGGTGGTGATATCGCCATCAATGGCCTTGATATGCAGGGGTTGAATCTGACCACCTTGGCCGGAACGAATGGTTCGACCATCCTCACCGCAGCCACGAACCTCTCCGCTGGCACGCTCAACACCCTGTCGGGCAACCTCGCCCTCGGCAGCGGCGGCACGGGGGCAACCCTTACGGCGACCGCCGAGGCGAACCTAGCCGTGGCGGCGAACTACGCCATTTCGATCGACGCTAATACCACGCTGTCGGCTGTCGGCCAGACGGTGA
>RFVE01000295.1 GCA_009922585.1 Planctomycetia bacterium | reverse complement strand
CAGTCCCATGAGGGCGATGTAAAGGCCGATCATCACGATGGTGACTCGCAGGAACAGCCCTACAACCGTCCCGTAGACGCCGGTCGTGACATCGAAGAACAGATTGAACAGCCGAAACAGCCCAGCCAGCAGGAGGTTGACGAGCGGCGCAACGAGGCTGGCCACTCCAAAGCCAGCAGCAAACACTCCAAGACGCAAGCCCCACAGGGCCAGCGGCGGGGCTGCGTCGGCCAGCCCAGCCCAGACAATTGCCAGGTCTTCACCGAGCCAGACAGCTACCAGGCCACCGAGCAGGCCGATCACTGTGCGGGGTAGCGGGGTATTGGCGTGTTGGGCAGCCAGCGGACGGGCAGCCTCTTCGTGCCCAGCGAAGAAGATCGCCGCCAAGGCGGGGGAAAGCGTCAGTGAATTGACGGCAGAAAAGGCGGTGCTGACGGCGATCGTGATGGCGAACTGGCGGTAGAACTCGCCACTGATTCCGGTGATGAAGCTGGTCGGCACGAAGACGGCGGCCAGGACGAGGGTCATCGCGACCAACGCACCGCTCACTTCCCGCATCGCCTGCCGGGCCGCCTCGCGGGCGGGCTTGCCCTGACTGATCAGCCGCTCGACGTTCTCGACCACCACGATGGCGTCATCGACCACGATGCCGATGGCCAGCACCAGGCCGAAGAGCGAAAGATTGTTCAGCGAAAACCCCAGCCCGGCCATCACCGCAAAGGTGCCGATCAACGAGACCGGCACCGCCAGCATCGGAATCAGCGTGGCCCGCCAGTTCTGCAGAAACAGCAGCACCACCACGAAGACCAGCACCACCGCTTCGAACAGCGTCTTGATGACTTCTTGGATGCTCTCTTCGACAAAGACGGTGGTGTCGTAAATGATCTGCTGCTCAAGGCCGGGCGGGAAGCTGCCGGCGAGCCGCTCCATCTCCTGCCGCACCCGCTCGGCCGTGGCGATGGCGTTGGAACCGGGTCGCTGGAAGATGGCAATCGTGATCGTCTCGCGGCCGTCGAGGGTGCTGGCGGTGTCTGCGTTCTTGGCCCCGAGTTCCACCCGGCCGATGTCGCGGATTCGCACAATCTCACGGCCGACGGCTGCTGGGCCGGTGGCGGTGCTGGCCGCGTCATGGCCGGTCTTGACGATGATGTCGGCGAAGGCCTCGGGCTCCAGCAGCCGGCCGGTGGTGTTCAGCGGCACCTGGAAGGCGATGCCCGGTTCTGCCGGCGGCTGGCCCAGCCGGCCGGCCGGCACCTGCACGTTCTGTTCGCGGAGGGCCCGGACTACGTCGCCGGCAGAAAGGTTCCGCGTGGCCAGCTTGTCGGGGTCGAGCCAGATCCGCATCGCATAGTCGCGGGCCCCGAGAAAGGCGACATCGCCAACCCCTTCAAGCCGGGCCAGGGCATCTTTGACCTGAATCAGGGCATAGTTGCTCAGGTAGAGCTGGTCGTAGCGGCCATCGGGGGAGAACAAATTCACGCATAGCAGGATGCTGGGTGACTTCTTCTTGGTCATCACCCCCTGCCGCTTCACCTCCTCGGGCAGCTTGGCCTCGGCGATGGCCACCCGGTTCTGGGTCAGCACCTGGGCGAGGTCAATGTCGGTGCCGAGCTTGAAGGTAACATCGATCACCGCCTGGCCGTCACCGGTGCTCTTCGATGAGATGAAGAGCATCTCTTCAACCCCGTTGACCTCCTGCTCGATCGGCGTAGTGACGGTGTCGGCCACCACCTGGGCCGAGGCCCCGGGGTAGATCGTCTGAATCGAGATCGTCGGGGGCACCACCTCGGGGTACTGGCCGACCGGCAGGCCGACGGCGGCGATGCCACCAACGATCACAATGACCAGCGAGAGCACCGTGGCAAAGACGGGCCGGTCGATGAAGAACTGGCTGATCACGGGCTGGCCGCTCCCGGCTGCTGGGCAGGAGCCACGTCGGCCTCGGTCACCGGCCGCACCAGGCTGCCGTCGCGGGCCCGCGCCAGTCCTGAGATCACCAGCCGTTCATCGCCGTTGAGTCCCCGCTCGATCACCCGCAGCATGCCGCCGGGGTCGGCCACGCTGCGGCCGGTCTCGACCGGACGATGGATGACCCGGTTTTCAGGATCGACCACCGCGACATAGCGTCGGCCCTGGTCAATCCCGATGGCCAGTTCAGGCACCAGCACAGTCGGCTGCGGCTGGCCGATGGTGAGCTCCACCCTCAGGAACATACCGGGGGTGATCAGGCCGTCGACGTTGGGAAACTCACCCCGGCAACGGACCGTCCCGGTGGTCGGCTTCACGCCGATATCGACAAAGTCGAGGATGCCCTGGTGGGGGAAGCCGGTTTCGGTCACCAGCTGGGCCGTCACCGGAATTTTCAATTCTTTGACGTTCCGCCACTCAACCGCCCCGCCCCCGCGGTCGGTGATCGCCTGCTGCCGGGCCCGCAACAGGGCGCGTTCGTCGGCATCGAAGTAGACCCGAATCGGGGTCGTCGTCACGGCAGTGGTCAGCCGAGTGGCACCGCCACCGCTGCCCGAGACCAGGTCGCCAACATCGACCTCGCGGGTGCTGACCCGGCCGGAGAGCGGTGAGACGACCCGGCAGAATTCCAGGTCAAGCTCCGCCTGGGCGACTGCTGCAGTCGCCTTGTCGAGCATCGCCTTGGCGACATCCCGTTTGGCAACGAGGATTTCATACTGTTCCTGCGTCACAACTGCCTTGGGCAGCAGGGCCTGGTAGCGGGTGACCTCGCTCTCGAGTTCCTTGAGTTCGGCCACCGCCTTGGCCACCTCGGCCTTGGCCTGATCGCG
>RFVE01000294.1 GCA_009922585.1 Planctomycetia bacterium | reverse complement strand
CACAAGCTGGCCGAGCTGGTTGTTGTCGACGCCAACAAAGGGCCGCTGGTGAGGAAGCCTTGAGGCCCGGAGTTCGACAGCCGGCAGGCCGGTCGCGGCGATTGCCTTGTCCATTGCGGCTGAACCGGTTCGGCTCAGGATGCCATCACCCTGCCAGCCTCGCAGCCAGCGGGGCACTGATGAGTCGAGCCCCCGCAGTTCAAGGAAGACCGACCATGGCCCGTGCTCCTGAATCCAGCGGTTCACGCCCCGCAGGATGTCACGGCCATAGCTTCGCGATGTTTCGACGAGCAGGGCCACATGGTGGGTGGCAGCGGCATCGTCCGGTCGAGTTGGCGGTGGCGGTTGCGACATAGTCCTGACACGGCTCTCGCTGACTGCCACCAGAGCATACACCGCTGGGTTCCGCGACTGCTTGCAGCCGGAAAACCTGTCAGCGGGTGGCTGAAAAACTGCATGACAGTGGGTGGCAATATCCCTCAATAAGTGAGATTGGCTGGGAACGTTTACGCGGAGGTGGCAGATGGATCGCAGGGCATTTCTGGGGCATTCGGCAGCGGCAACACTCGCCCTGGTACGGGCCGGGACCGCAGCGGAAACCCAGCCGGCGACGGCGGCACGGCTGAAGAACTCACGGCCTGGTCTGGGAGTGATCGGCTTCCGCTATCAGGGCAGCGTAATCGCCGAACGGGCCAAACCCTACGGCGACATCGTGGCGATCGCCGATGCTGACAAGGCGGTGCTTGACCTTTCGCTGGTCGACAAGAAGGTGACCCAGCAGGTCAAGGCGACACCGGAGGAAATCTACGCCGGAGTCACGAGCCGCCACCAGGACTATCGCCGGCTGCTCGATGACAAGCGGGTCGAGATTGTGCTGATCGGGGCTCCCGACCACTGGCACTCGAAGATGATCATCGACGCCGTGCAGGCGGGAAAAGATGTCTATTGTGAGAAACCGCTGACGCTCACGGTGGCTGAAGGTGAAGAAATTCTCAAAGCGGTCAATCAGACAGGGCGAATTGTGCAGGTCGGTTCGTGGCAGCGGAGTGACCATCGCTTTCGCACCGCCGTCGAAATGGTCCGGCAGGGTCGGCTGGGAAAACTCCAGCGGGTCGATGTTGTCATTGGGGCCAACGAGGTGGGGGGGCCGTTTCAGCCCTCAGCTCCGCCGGCCAGCATCGATTGGAACCTCTGGCAGGGCCAGACCCCGAGCGTGCCCTACATCAAAGAACGCTGCCACTTCACCTTTCGCTGGTGGCTCGAATACTCCGGCGGTCAGATGACCGACTGGGGCGCCCATCATCTCGACATTGCCCAGTGGGCGATCGGCAGCGAGCCGATCGGGGTCAAGGGAACGGCCCGGTATCCAACCACGCCGAACGGCTTCAATGTGCCGCTGGAGTACGCGGTCGAGTACCGCTACCCCGGTGATGTCACGATGAGCGTTGCCGATCACGGCCGCACCGGCATCATGTTTACTGGCAGTGAGGGTCGGATCTTCGTCAACCGAGGCAGCCTTACCGGCAAACCGGTCGAGGATCTGGCCGACAACCCACTGCCCCGCGATGCCTTCACGGTCTACGACTTCGACAACCTCAGCCGTCCTGAACGGGCCGGGAAGATTCAGGCGATCATGAACCACATGGGGAACTTCTTCGACTGTGTCGAGGCCCGGCGGCAGCCGGTGTCTGATGTGGTGAGCCAGCATGCCAGTGCCACCACCTGCCACCTGGGCAACATCGCCTGCCGGCTGGGGCGGCCGCTGGAGTGGAATGCCGAGGCTGGCCGGTTCGTGAATGATTCGGAGGCCGATGCGTTTCTCTCGCGGCCCCAGCGGGAGGGCTTCGAGGTGCGGGCATGAGCCGACGGGTTCTAATCGGCCGCGGCTGGCTGGTCGCGGCCCTGCTGGTTGGCCTGGTCAATTGGGCTGCGGCGGCTGACTGGCCTAGCCCGGTTGCCAACGACGTCCTGCCCTATCCGACGTCGGGCCTCACCCATGGGCCAATGCTTGGCCGACCGGCGAGCGATAGTGTGCGGATCTGGCTGCGGACCGATCAGCCGCGGGAGTTTGCAGTTGTCTACGACACGCAGGTGCCGCTCACGGCCGACTCCCCGAGTGTGCCGGGGAAGACGATCGCCGCCAGCGACAACACCGGAATGGTGGACCTCACAGGCCTCGCGGCCGACACCCGCTACTTCTACGGCATCCGCATCGACGGGCAGTTGATCGACACCCGCGTTGACTTTCATGATCCCTGGCCGGCCTTCCAGACGCTGGCAGACGCCGGCACCGCCCGGGATGACGCGGTCAATCCCGAGGGGCTGACAAACCTCTGCTTTGCGATCGGCCACTGCATGTCCCAGGAGCCCGGGCCCCGCAGCGGTGGCCACTATGCCAGCTCGCCTGTCTTTGACACGCTGCTGGCGCGGCACGGCGACGAACCGCGGTTCATGATCATCAACGGCGACATCATCTACGAAGAGCGACGGGACGGCACGCTGGATGGGGTACGTGAGAACTACCGGCTCTATTTTGAGCGAGGCCGGTCGTTTGCTCGGCTCGCCCGCCGGCTGCCGCTATTGTTCACCTTTGACGATCATGACGTCGGCTGGGACATTCACGGCTGTGGAGAGGTCGGCCTGGGCGAGGGGCGGCATCTGATGCGGGATATCGGCCTGGCCGCCTACGGTGACTACGCCGCGTGGGCCAATCCGCAGATGGCCTCCCGTGGCACGATTCGCTTTGGTACGGCAGCGATGGCGGCCGGCGGTGACCTGCTTATCGACGAACAGGCCGACTTCACCGGTCTCGATCC
>RFVE01000293.1 GCA_009922585.1 Planctomycetia bacterium | reverse complement strand
GTGCTGGCTGGCCGTGATGAACTGGCAGGCCTTTTCGGCAGCCGGCCGCACCAGTTGATCGCCCGTCATGCCAACCGCCTCGCAGAGAGCCATCGTGGCGATCGCATGGCTGTACATCCAGCCGCAGCTATTGGAGAGCGGGTCGGCCTGCAGGTAGAGATCGCCATTGGGCTGTTGCACCGCCAACAGCCATTCGATGCCGCGGCGGACGACATCGCGGTAGGGGCCGGCAAAGTGATCGTGGCCTGCGCCAAGAAAACTGAGTAGTGCCAGCCCCGTCGCCGCCGTGTCACAGGTCAGCTGCGGCGCAGCGGCTGGGGGCGAGCCAGCAGCGCGGGACAGACTCCAGCGGCCGTCGGCCTGTTGCGAGCGGGCCAGAAACTCAAGGCCCCGTTCGATCATTGCGTCGGCCTGGATCAGTGCCTCTCGGTCGGCCACCTTGGCTGTTGCCGCAGCCATCCGGCGGTCGGCCAGTCGGCCGGCAAAGGCATCGGCAACATCCCGCACTCGTCCATCAGCTGGCAGGGCGGCAGCGGCGATCCGGTCGAGGGGAGGCCCGGCCGAGCCCGATCCGCCCCTCGCTGCGTTGGCTGTCAACCGGCCGTTGCGAAGCTGTTCAACGGAAACGGACAGGCCCTCTTCGTCATCAGTTGTCGCGGCAGCAGCAGGGAGGCCACGGGCTGTGGCAATTGCCGGCCCGCGCGTGGCGAGCATCGCCAGCCGGCTGCCGGCCGCCGCCGCGGGCTGCAGTCGTGGGGCGGTTCCGGCTGCCGATGAAGCTTGCCCATCGCCAGCGTTGCTCAACCGCTTGGCGGTGGCTGCGGCTCCAGCGGGTGATTCGGTCATTGCAACCAGATCGCCTCGTCGGGTCAGGCCGGAAGCCGCTGGGGTCGATCCGCCCGGTCTGCCTGTCGACAGTCCCTCCGACCGCTCCGGCCGCCCGCCTGTTGCAGCGTTGGCCTGTTGACTGGCATTGGCTGTCTGATCGGCTGCTTGACTGGCCGCTTGCATCCCAGCGGCCCGGCTGGCTGTCAGGCTTCCGGATGGAGGAGCCATGCTGCCGCTGAGTCGGGGGCGAATCGTCAGCGGCTGAGGAGCGAATGGTGTGGTTTGCCGGCCCGCGGGGACGGCTGCGTCGGTGAGCGGCTCCGCTTTCACGCTGGAGGTGGCATCGGCGACGGCGACAGTCGGTCGTCCTGGCCGCGGTTTGGTGACAACGGTTGGCTGGGCGGGCTGATTCGAGCGGTCGGTTCTGGCAGCGGTTCCGGCTGCCAACCGCTCAAGCAGCAGGGCTTCACGAGGACGCCACTGGCCGGTAACCGCCTCAGAAACCGCCGTTGAACGGTCTGGCAAGGCTGCTGCCTGTGGCCGCAACGGAGTTGCTGCCGGAGCCAGATCTGCTGCCAGTGGGGCGGCCTCGGTTGAGAACGAGTCGGTGGCTGGTGTGGCTTGTGCTACTTGCCGATCGAGTGACTGGGTGGCGGCTGGCTGTTGCTGCTGCAAAAGGGTGCGGGCAGCCGACGCAAGCATCGGCTGAGACTGATCGGGCAGCTGCCGCTGTGACGGCCGCGTTTGGCTTGCCGGCAGCTCGGGATTTGGCCTGATCGGTTGAACCGCCGGCTGGGCAGATGGCAGCTGCAGCGGCTTTTCAAAAGCCTGCTTGCGGCTGGTGGAGGCCTTGGGCACCCGCAGGGAAAAGTCTGCCTTTCGCTTGGGTGACTGCGGTCGTGGGGACGTCGGCTGTTCGCCCAGTGGGCTCGGGGTGATGTCTCCAAGCTGGAGCCGGGTGAGCCCATGAAACAGCAGCGAGTGCAAGGCGAGGCTGGCCACGGTCGCCGCCAGTAGGCGACGGCCACCGAGACCGCGACGGCGGGAAGGGGCGGGACTCATGGCAGATCCCCTTCCTGTCCCGGCGTCGCTGCTTGTCCCGGAGTCCCTTCTTGTCCCGGAGTCCCTTCTTGTCCCGGAGTCCCTTCCTGTCCCGGAGTCCCTTCACTGGACGACTGCACCTGATAGTCCTCGATGCCGGCGAGAACGCAGGCATCCATCACCGCGACGACATGCTTATGGGCCGTCTCTTCATCGGCCCTGAGGATCACCGTCTGCCGGTCGGGATTGTCGGCCGCCGACTGGACGAGTAGCCGCTTCAGCTCATCCAGGCCCACCGGCTGTACACCGGCATAGACCGTGCCCCCCCGGTCAATGGTGATCACAAACTCCCGTGGCTGGCTTGTCAGCGGTTTGGCAGCTGCCGCCTGGGGCAGCACCACGTCGAGTGAACGGTCATCCTCATCGAGCTTGCTGGCGACCAAAAAGAAGATCATCAGCAGGAAGACAATGTCGATCATCGGCGTCAGCTCAAGACCGCTGGCGAGTCGTCCCTTGTCAATTTTGACGCTCATGCCGATCGCTTTCGCGTGGTGGGATCGTTGCGGGTTGACTGTGGGGTTGTTGTCTTCACGCTGGTTTGGTCAGACCACTGGCTCATGATGACGCCGGGGCCGCTACTTCAGCTGGTACTGGCGGTGGGCCACCACGGCGTTGAACGGGGACCTTCCCGGTGAGCTGTTCGACACTCAGCCGCCCCTTGTGTTCGTACCGTTCCAGGGGCGGCACGATGATTGACACGACTGCATCGACCGCCCGGAAGCCCCGGAGGATTTTTCCTTCAAGAAAGTGGGCGAGCATCGCCGCCGGAATTGCCACGCAGAGCCCGGCGAAGGTGGTGATGAGCGCGACGTAAATACCTTGGGCCAGCTCCGCTGCCCGGTTTGCCCCGGCGTCGAGTGTTGCCGTTGTGTAGAACGCGATGATCATGCC
>RFVE01000292.1 GCA_009922585.1 Planctomycetia bacterium | reverse complement strand
TGGGGCCGCAAAGAGATCATGCTGGCCGAGAACGAAATGCCGGGGCTGATGGCCCTGAGGGAGAAGTACGGCAAGACCAAGCCGCTCACCGGAGCCCGCATCGCCGGCTGCCTGCACATGACGATTCAAACCGCTGTGCTGATCGAGACGCTCGTCGAACTCGGGGCAGAAGTGACGTGGAGCAGCTGCAACATCTTCTCAACCCAGGACCATGCCGCCGCAGCGATCGCGGCAGCAGGCATTCCGGTCTACGCCTGGAAGGGCATGACCAATGAGGAGTTCGATTGGTGCATCGAGCAGACGCTATTCTTCCCCGATGGTGAGCCGCTCAACATGATTCTGGATGACGGTGGGGACCTGACAGCCATGGTTCACGACAAGTTCCCGGAACTGCTCGGCGGCATTAAGGGCCTCTCCGAAGAAACCACCACCGGCGTCCACCGGCTCTATCAGATGGCCGAGGCGGGCGAGCTGAAGCTTCCAGCGATCAACGTCAACGACTCGTGTACCAAGAGCAAGTTCGACAACCTCTACGGCTGCCGCGAGAGCCTGGCCGACGGCATCAAGCGAGCCACTGACATCATGGTGGCTGGCAAAGTGGTGGTGGTGGCAGGCTATGGCGACGTCGGCAAGGGCTGTGCCCATGCCGCCTGGCTGGAGAACACCGCCGGCATTCAAAAGGTGGAGGTCAAGCCACAGGTTGACCGCTACACGCTGCCATCGGGTAACAGCGTGATCGTGCTGGCTGAAGGCCGGCTGGTGAACCTTGGCTGTGCGACGGGCCATCCGTCGTTCGTCATGAGCACCAGCTTCACCAACCAGGTGCTGGCGCAGATCGAAATCTGGCAGAACCCGGAACAGTACGACGTACAGGTCTACCGGCTGCCGAAGAAGCTCGACGAAGAGGTGGCCCGGCTGCACCTCGACAAACTGGGGGTCAAACTGACGAAGCTCACCCCCGAGCAGGCCGCATACATCCACGTACCGGTCGAAGGGCCTTTCAAGCCGGACTACTACCGGTATTGATCCCGGCTGATCCGGCCACCGTGCTGATAAAAGGCTGCAGGGCCACTTGGCCCTGCAGCCTTTTTTTGTGCCGCCTCAGCTGCTGCCAGACCGGGCTGTTTCATGTGAAACAGGACATCGGGTTGCTATCGGCGGGAGTTCACCGCAGCAAGAGGTTGATCCCCGGGCTCACACCTTTTGCTGTCGCGCGTTCGCGCCGATCACCAAAAAGTACCTGCTCCGAAGCCCGAAGCGCAAGCTGAGGGAAATCACGTTATTTTGCTCCCCGGAAACGCATTCCCTCGGCTCACGCCTTTTGATGTTGCGCAGATCACCAAAAAGTACCTGCTTCGAAGCCCGAAGCGCAAGCTGAGGGAAATCACGTTATTTTGCTCCCCGGAAACGCATTCCCTCGGCTCGCGCCTCGGGCTTCCCGGAGTTCGCTTCCGCTGCTGCTGCCGAAAGACCGGGTCTCGTCCGTGTCTCCGTATGAACCAAATTGGACGAGGCTTGGGGGTGGCGACCAGAAAAGCTCAGCCTAAGACGCCGCCGGTCCAGTCGCTGCCGCTCCTGGCTTCCTGCAGGACCTGTCTCCTTCGTGTGCCCTTCGTGGTGAACCACGCTCCAAGGAATGTTTCTGCTAGCATCCGAAGCCCAGTCTCAGTGCTGTCTGATTCATCCCTTTGCCCAGCCGGATCCCTCATGCCCTCAATCGCCTCGTTCCGCGGCCTCCGCTATGACCCTGCCCACGTGGGTGCCATTGCCCAGGTCATCGCCCCACCAGCCGATGCCATCGACTCGATGCTCCAGACGCAGCTGTATGAGCAGCATCCCGCCAATGTTGTCCGGCTCGAGCTCAACCGAGAAGAGCCGGGGGACGGTCAGCAGAACAACAGCTACACCCGGGCAGCCAAGTTCCTGAAGGCGTGGAGGGATCAAGGCGTGTTGATGCAGGAGCCGGTGGCAGCACTGTACGTCTACCACCAGCTGTTTGAAGCCGAGGCTCAGCCGTTCACCCGCCGGGGTTTCATGGCCCGGGTCCGGCTGGAGCCTTTTGGCATCGGCCCCCTGCAGCAGGCCGCCAGCCACTCGAGCCGGGAAGATCGGCTGAAGCTCACCCAGGCCTGCCGGGCCAACTTCTGTCCGGTCCTCGGCCGCTATCCAGATCCAGAGGGTGAGGTGCAGGCCATGCTCGACGCAGCAGTCAGCAGCCAGCCGGCGATCGAGGCGACCGACATCCTGGGGGTGACGAATCAGCTCTGGCCAATGACCGACGAGACCGTGGTGGCCAAGGTGGCCGGCCTGATCGGCCCCCGACCACTCACGATTGCCGCTGGCCTCACCCAGTACGAGGCAGCTGGCTGTTACCGGGATGAAGTGGCAGCGGCCCATGCTGCAGACAATGACGGGGCCCAACTGCCGACCGACCACCCCGCCAACTTCATGCTGATGATGCTGGTCTGCAGCGACGCTGAAGATGAACAGCTGCTGGCGGCCGCCGGCCTTGACTTCCCGCCGCCAGCCAGCGGCCTGGTGATCAGCCTGCTCGACTAGCCAGCGACCAGTGCAGGGCGACGCGAGCCGCCGGTTTTTCTGCCGCAGTTCGTTCCACGTGAAACGGGAAAGCGGGGAAACCTGCGCAAAGGTGGGCGGTTTCACGTGAAACGCCGCCGCAGGGTGTCCGGTGGTGACGGGAACTCCGAATCGTGCCGATACACCGAAGGCACGCATTGTGCGTGGCGAAATCATTGGCAGGGATGGACGGATGGGCCGAATCGTGTGCGTGGCCAATCAGAAGGGTGGCGTCGGCAAGACGACCAC
>RFVE01000291.1 GCA_009922585.1 Planctomycetia bacterium | reverse complement strand
ACTGTCGATGGGCCAGCGACTGGGTCACTGGTGAAACTTCTGCGAGCGGTCGCCAATGATCGCCGTCCGTCTGCGTGTTTCGGTAGCGAATCTCAAGCCGGAACTCGATCTCTTTTTCGGCAGGTGGGGCGTCGATGATCAGACTACCCGGAGCAATTGACAGCCCGGCGGCCCTCGAAAGCCCTTTGGCCAGCCGCTCAGCAGCCGCCGCCAGCCGGTCATATGGCTGGCCCGCAAGGGCGGCATGGATCGCTGAATGGCTACTTGCGTCATAGGCCACCACAAGCTTGTGCAATTGACGGTGGGGGCCGAACAGGCCGTTCACGAGTTGCCGAGCAGCCTCACCATCGACGGCTTCATCGATTAGCCCGACAAAGCCAGCGTCGTCACTACAGATCATCCGACCGATATCGAGCCGGTCGCGAGCGAGCCAGACAGTCCGTTGCAGCATCGCGGTGGCCGACCGCACCGCATGGTGCCAATAGACCTCACTGAACATGACGTAGCGGGCAAAGACCATCAGTTCGGCCGCCGTGCGGCCCTTCTCTGTGATTGCCAGGCCCGTGGCTGACTCATCGAGACAGAGGCTGGAGAGTAGCCGATCCTGGTCAAAGTGCCGGCCGTAGGGCACTCCTGCGTGGAGGCTGTCGCGGGACAGATAATCCATCTTGTCCACGTCGATCGGACCTGAGAGAAGCGAGTGGATGATCCTGCCGGCGGGGTCACTGGCGGTACCCAGAATCAGTGCAGACAGCCGGTCAACCGAAAGTCCCCAATCAGCTTGCAGCAGCGGACCAATCTCGCTGCCAGCCAGCACCTCGGCCACCAGGTTTTCATGGCGAGGAATGCCAGCCAGCCCCATGTCCTCAATCGGATGGCAGTAAGGCCAGTGGCCAACGTCGTGGACGAAGGCTGCAACGAGGAAGGCGGCGGCATCGTCGGTGTTGATCTGCTGGGTGAACCGCTTGTCCCCTTGCAGGCTGCTGAGAAAGTCGAGTGCCAGCCGATAAACCCCCAGCGAATGTTCCAATCGCGAATGGACCGCCCCGGGGTAGACGAGCGAAACCAGTCCTAACTGCCGCACCTTTGCTAGTCGTCGTAGTGGCGAACTGTCGAGCAGCCGCCGCATCCGTGGAGTGAGTGGCACCGTAACACCAGGAGGAATACGAACCCCGCCCGTTGTATGCAGGCTGTTCAATTCCGGGAGATCGGTGAATGGCATGGCCGGTTTTCTCTGAGTAATCAGATCGGTGGGTAGCCGGCCAGATATCGCATCAGCGCTGTCAGAAATATGTATGACGAGAAGTGTCCAATGCCAACGCCCCAGTCGAGGTCAAAACTCGCGACCGCAGCGAGCCCTCCAGCAAACAGGAAAAATGGAACAAGGAATGTCCACTGCCAGGTCTCGAAATCTCCTGGGAGAAGAAAGCCCCGCACCCCCCAAAGCAACGCGTAGGCCAGGCTACAGGCCAGGACCCGCAGGGCCAGCGATCTGCCCGTGTAGCCCTCCATTTCTTTGTCACGAACCACGGTGTAGCCGAGCCGTGTGATCGGCAGTGCGACACCCACCGCCGTTAACGCCAGCAGCCAGACGGGGATCGCGGTCCCGCTGTCTGTCCGAAAAATCAGGCCGGCAGCATAGGCCATCAACAACAGGCTAAGCAGCCCGACGATGATGAGGGTAATGGTCACCGGCGATGGCGACTCCTCCTTAAAGACGATTGGGGCGGTCGGGATCCGGCCCGCTTTGGACGATGTCGCCGGCCGTTCGGGCTCGTGAATCGTGACAGCTGCCGGCTTGGGAATCACGATCGGGTTTTTGCACTTCGGGCACGGGCCGGTCTGGCCAGCAAATTTGTCACTGACGTTGAAGCGGGCCCGGCATTTGGAGCAGACAACAGAGATGGCCATACGGCTGGTTCCAAAAAAAGGAAACGATTCCTGCTGAGATTTTCGGTGTAGAGTAAAAAGGCGTTGAGAGCCGCTCAAGCGGCAACCGCGTTCCTACTGGTTTGCCTTTCGATCAATGACGCAATCTACCACCATCACATTTTCTTGCCCGAACGGACACCGGATCAGTGTGCCTGCCACGCTCGCCGGGAAGCGAGGGAGTTGCTCAAAATGTGGAGTGAAGGTTTTGATTCCGGCTGATCAGCCGCCGCAGGTGGGCGAGCCGCCGGGCTCAGCGATAGTGAGTGACCTTTCGGGAACGGCAATTTCCTCGGCTGACCTGCTCGGTGACGCGGTCGAGCCGACTTCGCCGATTGCTGGAGCTCTGGAGCCAAACGCAGGAACAACGGGCGAAAGCCCAACGGCCCGACTCATTGCCCGGCTCTGGCAGGAACGGGCTCACGGCGGTGAGGTCGAACTGCACCTCTCCGGTAGTTCCCGGCCGATTCTGCCGCAGTTTTTCGAGCGGGACTGGTCACAGGGTAGCCATGCCCTGTTTGCCCGTCAGGAGCCTGACGGGTCCATCACCCTAGAAGCGGTTGCCTGGGAATCGATTCAACGGGTGGTTGTTCGCAAGGTGCAGGGTTTGCCCGACGGTATGTTTATGGATGAGGGGGAGAGCTGACGCCAGCACGCAGCGGCGGAACGCTCTTCTTCACGTCTCAAGAAGCTGCGCGGCTACTGGTCGTCGCAGTCGTCGAGATCACCCTCGGTGATCATCGTGAACCCCTTTTGCCCGAGGGTCTCAAGGCCCATCTCGGTGTTGTCGACCATCAACGCGACTACCGGTCGGCCCCGCGGCCGCGTCAGTACTGGATAGGCCTGGATGATGTTTACCTCGGCTTGCAACAGAGCCGTGCAGATCCTTACCAAGGGCTGCGAGTCGTCGGGCAGTTCCACGCCGATCAGGTCACTCTCGATGAT
>RFVE01000030.1 GCA_009922585.1 Planctomycetia bacterium | reverse complement strand
CAACGTCTCGACGAAAACCATCTCACGGTGGCGGGATCATGGTCTCGTGGCCCAACGGGTGACCGTCGACGGTCGCAAGCGGGTCGGCTTTCTGGCGAGTGCCGTCGATCGGTTTGTGCGTGAAAATCCTCTCCGTATTCAGCGGGGAAGCCGCTTCAGTCAACTTTCAAACGACGAGCACGATCGGATCATCGCCTGGGCACGTCGGCTTGCCGTCGCTGGGGCCTGCCCGGCAGACGTGCATCGTCGGATCGCCCGCCGCCTCAACAGAAGCGTTGAGACGATTCGCTACACGATCAAGCGGCACGACCAGGAGCACCCCGAGTCGGCGGTCTTTCCCGGCTCAGACGGGAAACTTCGGCCAGAGAGTTGCGTCCGGATTTACCAGCACTATCAGCAGGGCGAATCGGTTGAGTCGATCGCCCGGCGGTATCGCCGGAGCAAGGCAAGCATCTATCGGGTGATTCTGTCGCAGCGATTCGAGGTGATCAGCCAGTTGCCGCTTGACAACATCCCCAACGCCTTGTTTTCACGAAAAAGTGCCGAAAAGGTTGTCTTTCAGCCCTACCCGGAGAATCCCGATGCCGGCAAGCGGGTGCGGCGGCCCGCTGGACTGCCCGCCTATCTGGCGAGTCTCTATGAGGTTCCTCTACTGACTCGTGAGCAGGAGGTCTGGCTGTTCCGGAAGTTCAACTACCTCAAGCACAAGGCAGCGGAGCTGCGCGATCAACTGAAGCCTGAGAGGCCCAACGCTCGGTTGATGGACCAGATAGAGTCTCTTTATGGAGAGATTGTTGAGCTAAAGAACCGGATCGTGCGAGCCAACCTTCGGCTTGTGGTCTCAATTGCCAAGCGGCGGGTGACTACGTCCGACAGCTTTTTTGACCTGGTGAGTGACGGCAATATGTCGCTGATGCGGGCAGTGGAGAAGTTTGACTATGCCCGTGGCAACAAGTTCAGCACCTATGCCTCGTGGGCGATCATGAAAAACTATGCCCGCACCATTCCCGACGAACACAAGCGGCGGGATCGGTTTCGGGCAGCCGATATGGAAATGCTTCAGGCCGCTCCAGACGACCGGACTGATGAGACCCAGCGAAAACTCGCTGAGTCGGATCGGCTGCATCAAGTCGAGAAGTTTCTTGATCGGCTTGAGCCACGCGAGCAGACGATCATCATTCGCCGCTATGGACTTGACCACGAGCGGGAGCCGCAGACTCTCAAAGAGGTTGGCTCCGCCCTTGGGGTCACCAAGGAGCGAGTCCGGCAGATCGAGTCGAAGGCACTTGAGAAGCTCCGCGAAGCGGCTGAAACCGAGGCAATTCTGCCGGAGCTTGGCTAATTCACCGCCGTGTTGGTGACGAATAGGCAATCCTACTGGGCCGGTGCTGCGGGACTCCGCAGCACCGGCCCGATTGTCCGACCGATTTGTTTGATAGCCTGCCGGATACGGTTTTCGTTTTCGATGAGGGCCATCCGCAGGAAGCCCTCGCCGGCTGGACCGAAGCCTGCCCCTGGGCTGACGGCAACGTCGGCCTCTTCAAGCAGTTTGGCGGCAAAGTCCATGCTGGTCATCGTGCTGGCGAAAGGCTCAGGAATACGAGCCCAGACAAACATGCTCGCCTTGGGTACGTCGACGGGCCAGCCAATTCTGGCGAGCCCCTCGCAGAGGACATCCCGACGTCGTCGATAAACTTCTGACTGGGCAACGACGTCTGCCTCGCCGTCCCGCAAGCCGACCACGGCGGCGACCTGTATGGGGCGAAACATGCCGTAATCGTAATAGGTCTTCACTGTGCCAAGGGCCTTGATGATCCGGGGGCTGCCGGCACAAAAGCCAACCCGCCAGCCAGCCATACTGAAGCCCTTGCTCATCGTGGTGAATTCGACCGCCAGATCCTTGGCCCCGGGCACTGCGAGAATGCTTGGTGACTCATAGCCGTCGAAGGTGACGTCGGCGTAGGCCAGATCGGAGATGACCGGAAAGCTGTGACGCCGCGCAAGTGCGATGACATCGGTATAAAAGTCGGCCTCGACGACGGTGGCGGTCGGGTTGTGTGGAAAGTTTACGACGAGCAGCCGCGGCGGGCCCGCCGGGCTCTCGCAACGCTCAGCCACGGCCGCCAGAAAACGGTCGGGCTGCGTTGTGTCGATTGCCAGCGGATTCCCAGAGGCCAAGGCGACGGCATAGACGTGGGCAGGGTACGACGGTGCCGGAACGATCACGTCATCGCCGGGGTTGATGAGCGCGAGGCAGAGATGGCCAAAGCCCTCCTTGGAGCCCAGCGTCCCAATCACTTCAGTCTCTGGATCGAGCCGGACGCCCCATTTCCGCAGGTACCGTGATGCAACCTCCCGACGCAGGCTGGCAATGCCGCTGGCGGGAGCGTAGCCGTGGCTACGGGGGTCATTGGCCGATTCGGCTAGCTTGTCGATGATGAACTGAGCCGGGGGGTCGGAGGGATTCCCCATGCTCATGTCGATCACATCGCAGCCTGACCGACGCTTGTCATAGGTCAGCTTGTTGATCCGGGCGAAAAGGTAGGGCGGCAGTTGTTCAATGCGGCTGGCTGGCCGAAAGGCAAAAGCCGATCCAGTGGCAACTGGCTGACCGGAGGATTCGCGAGAGCTGTCGATGCTGGCAGGGTGAGCAGTCATGGTGACGTCCGTGGGCTACCACCATCTTACCGCCGAAACACGGCCACTGGGAGAGTGCAGCCCCGAGCGGCTGCAGTGACCGGCCAAGACAGTTCCCGCACCAATGAACTGTTTGTTCAGCGGCGCTTGGCCGCTGGCGACTCAAAGGTAGCCGGCTGGACGCCCGCCGGGGCCTGTGGTTGGCGACTGCCGGCCCGGGGCTCGGACAGGTCTGCTGCCTCCCGGCGGCTGAGGGTTGAGGCTGGCATCTCCCCGGCGGCCGGCAGCGTGCGGGGAGGCTGCTTCGCGGTGACCGGCGACTGGCTGGTGCCAGCCAGGAAGTTATCGATGGCCGCCGTTTGCCGCAGGTGGGTAAAGAAACGGGCCATCTCAATCCGCTGCTTCTTTTCAAGGATGTCGCGATAGAGCTCATCTCTCACCTCTGCGAATGTCACCCCGACCGGCTCGGTAAAGCCCTCACAAAAGAGCACCATGAACCGGTCGGCAATCTGGATCACCCCGGATAGTTCACCAGGCTCGAGGCCAAACGCCTCGCGTTCCAGGGCCGGCTGCCCGCCGAACCGCTGAATCGGCGGCACCTCGCCCCGTAACGCCTTGCTGGTGGGGTCAACTGAGTATTGCTCGGCCAGGTCCCCGATTTTTTCGGCCGTCGGCTGCTGCCGGGCCAGTTGCCAGACCTCCTGGGCCCGGCGCTGACTGTCGAGCACGATCACCCGGCAGCGGGCCCGGGGGCCAAAGGTGGCGGCGAAGGCCTTGTCGAGGTCTTCACGGGTGACCGGGACGCTGCCGATGAGCTTCTTGAGGGCCACGGTTGGCCGCACAATGTCATCGATGTAGTGCCGGACCGGCTGCTTTTGCTCCTGGCTGACATGCTTCAGCCAGGCCTCAATGTCGGGCTGACCGTCGGGAGTGCGAAAGCCAAGTGTTTCCGCCGCCCGGGTGACTTCAGCATCGACGTCAGCCTGGTTGACCGCCAGCTGTTGTCGGCTGAGTGCCTGATTGAGCAGCACCTGTGTGATGAGCATTTCCAGCACGTCGCGGCCATATCGCTCGACGCAGACTTCGCGGACCTCTGAAATTGGAATTGGTTGGCCGTTCACGAGGGCGGCCACCTCGGGACTGGCTGCCCGACTGGTCGAGTCGTTCAGGACGTTCTCGATGGTGGCGGCCTCCTGAAGTTGGCTGAAGACCTTGGTTGAGAATTCACGGGATTGTTTTTCCCGAAGGGCATCGGCCAGTTGATCCCGTACATCAGCGAGTTCTATGCCGGCCGCCGGCAGATGCCCTTCGCACTTGATCACGATGAACTGATCGGCCACCTGAATGACGTTGGAGATTTCTCCTTTTGCAAGGGCGAAGGCGGCCTCCTCAAAGGCGGGCGAGCCCGCAAACTTTCGAATTGGCTGCACCCAGCCCCCGACGCTGGCACTGCCTACATCGACCGATTTCTCGCGGGCGAGTCTGCTGAAGTCATCGGGCTGGGCGATAGCCTCGGCTCGTACCGCTGCAGCCTCGGCAGCCGTTCGTTGCACGATGATGCGGGCTTTTACCGTCGGCCCGAACTGATTTTGGAACTGTTCCTCAAGCTGCTGGTCGGTCGGATCGATACTGCCTCGCGCCAGCCGGCGGAGGGCGATCATCGGCCAGACGATATCGCTGCGGTATTGCTGTTCGTTGACGCCCCGCTCGCGCTCGATCAGTGCCAGCCATTGCTCGCGAGAAACTTTGAAGCGACGTGACATGCTGTCGATTTCGGCATCAACGTCGGCGGTGGTGACGGAAATGTTCTGGCTGGCAATTGCCTGCTGGATGATCGCTTTATTGATCAGCGTACCGACGACGACTGATCCATATCGCTCAAGGCAGGCGGCGGCAAGTTCGGCCTCGGTGATGTCGACGCCATTGACGACTGCGGCTGGCTTTACCGCAGCGGAGGCAGGCGGGGTCTGCTCTGCGGCCCGGCCAATGACCAGCCCGACGAACAGCCAGCCAAGCAGGCAGGCTGCCACAGAATGGCTGAAGCGTGCATAGGCTCGATGTCTCACTCGCCGATTCGTCGCCATCTCACCCTCCGATGGTCAATTTTGATGCTGTCGAAACGGCCGCCGGAAGGGCGGCGGCGGGAAGGTAGGGTGTCTGGCGAGGGGGATCAAGGGAACTTCGACGCCCGTCAGGCTTGCTGGTGCCCGAAAAAACTCCACTATGAGGCTGAGATTGCCGATAATGCCGAAAATTCCGTTTGTTTCACGAGGAGGAAGAGCATGACCGCCCCGACTGTTCCAATGGGTATCCGCGACGACATTACGCAGTGCATCGGCCGTACCCCGCTGGTGCGGCTCCAACGGGTCACGGAAGGCTGTGTCGCCTCGGTCATTGCGAAGATCGAGAACATGAACCCCCTCTGGAGCGTGAAGGACCGGATCGCCTGCGCAATGATCGACGCCGCCGAACGGGACGGAAAACTCGGCCCCGACACCGTCGTGATCGAGCCGACCAGCGGCAACACCGGTATTGGTCTGGCGTATGTCTGCGCGGCACGCGGCTACAAGCTTCGGGTGACAATGCCCGAGAGCATGAGTCTGGAACGCCGCCGAATGCTCAAGGCGTTGGGAGCGGAACTGGTGCTGACGCCCGCGGCTGAAGGGATGCCGGGGGCGGTCCGTCATGCCGAGGAGATCACGCACTCCAGCAGCCAGTTCTTCATGCCTCAACAGTTCAAAAATCCGGCCAATCCTGAGGTTCACCGCCGCAAGACGGCAGAGGAAATCTGGGCCGACACCGATGGGCAGATCGATATTCTGGTTTGCGGCGTCGGCACGGGTGGCACCATTACCGGCTGTGGTGAAGCACTCAAAGCGAAGAAGCCCGATTTAAAGGTGATTGCGGTCGAACCGCTTAACAGCCCGGTGATTTCCCAAAAGCTGGCTGGTGAGCCGATCAAGCCGGGACGTCACACCATCCAGGGAATTGGAGCCGGCTTCATTCCCGACATTCTCAACCTTGATGTCATCGATGAGGTCGTCAAAGTGGATGACGAGGATGCGATGGAGACCACCCGGCAGATGGCCAAACGGGAGGGGCTGATGTGCGGCATCAGCTGCGGAGCGGCTGCCTCGGCGGCACTTGAGGTGGCCCGCCGGCCGGAAAATGCCGGCAAAATGGTCGTGGTCGTCCTACCGGATCTTGGCGAGCGGTATCTCTCGACTCGGTTGTTCCCGGAATAGGTTGGTGGGAAGAGACCCTTGGGTTGAATCCGATCACTTGTCAGCCGCAGGCAGGCTGGTAGCATCACGAGGTGCCGGGGCTTGAGCCTCGGCCGACCCACTTGCCCGAGTGGCGGAATTGGCAGACGCGCAAGATTCAGGTTCTTGTCCAGGTAACTGGGTGGAGGTTCAAATCCTCTCTCGGGCACTCACGCTGAGGAAGCTTCCCGACCGACGGTCATCGCTGATGCGGTACGCCAAGCGGGCGAGGGCGTAGGTTCCAAAACCGGCGGTATACTTGTCATCGCAGGATGCGATGCCTTGCGACGAGTGAAAACCCTCTGGCGTTTTTGCTTGTCGCCAAGCGGGCGAGGGCCAGGATGGCCGAGCCCGCGCTACAAATAGGGCCTCTAACTCAATCGGTTAGAGTAGCGGTCTTTTAAACCGTTTGTTCTGGGTTCGAGTCCCAGGGGGCCCACTGAGCAGTTCTTCAATCGGGGCGGTCAGGACTGCCGCGGGCGAAAGGCCTCGTAGCCGCAGATCCCGGATGGCCAGACCGCCGGTTCGCTTTGCCAGCCGCTGCCCCGCTGCGTCGGTGATCAGTGGAGTGTGGAAAAACCGGGGCGGTGGCCAGTCGAGTGTCTCGTAGAGCAGCAACTGGCGGGCGGTGCTGGTCAGCAGGTCTTCTCCCCGAACCACTTCCTCGATGCCCATCAGGTGGTCATCGACCACCACGGCCAGCTCGTAGGCAGCCAGATTCTCTCGTCGCCAGACCACAAAGTCGCCGAAGTCGCTACCAGCCGTTCGAGTAACCGTGCCAAGCCGGCCGTCGACGAAGCAGATCTTCCGACCATCCGGCACGCGGAATCGCCAGGGAACCTCACCAGGATCCGCAGGCAGCGGCCACTCTGCCGGTCGCAGGTGGGGTGGAAAAATCGATTCGCCATTTTGACCCGGGTGTGGGGCGGTCGCCGCGGTAGCCAGATCACGACGGGAGTGAGGGCTTGGGTAGATCGCCCGCATTGCTACCAGCCGCTGCCAGGCATCGCGGTAGAGGCCGTCTCGCTCGCTCTGGTTGTACGGGCCGAAGGGTCCACCGCAGTCCGGACCCTCGGGCCAGTCCAGCCCCAGCCAGCGGAGGTCCTCGAGGGCAGCGGCTGCAAATTCGGGCTGGGAGCGGGCTAAGTCGAGGTCTTCCATCCGCATGACCAGGCTTCCGGCTGCCCGCTGGGCCGCTGTGGCAAACGTGCGGGCATGGCCGACGTGAAGCAGGCCGGTTGGCGTTGGAGCGAGTCGTCCGCGGGTGGTCATGAAGTCTGCCAAGGTGACTGGTAACGATTGCAGGCCAGCATTTTTCTCGCTTTTACCGGTCGGCCTGTCGCGTTTTTTTTCCGGCGAGTATATTCCTTGTGGACGGAGTGCCGGCCCTCCGTTCCCTCGCAGCAACTGCCGGCATTCCTGGATTGACGCCCGGAGCCACCCTTCGGCCGACCGGTCAGTCCGGAATATTCCCATCCGCACTACGCCAGCGAGGCAAAGCGACCCCAATGGACCTTTCGAAGCTCCGCAACATCGGTATCTCCGCACACATCGACTCGGGCAAGACGACGCTTTCGGAGCGAATCCTCTTCTACGCGGGCCGAATCCATCGGATTCAGGAAGTGAAGGGCGACGGTGACGGGGCGACCATGGACCACATGGACTTGGAACGCGAGCGGGGCATTACCATCACCTCGGCCGCCACCAGCGTCGAGTGGAAGGGGCACCCGATCAACCTGATCGACACCCCGGGGCACGTCGACTTCACCGTCGAGGTGGAACGCAGCCTGCGGGTGCTCGATGGCGCGGTCCTGGTGCTTTGCTCAGTGGGTGGTGTTCAGAGCCAGTCGATGACAGTTGACCGGCAGATGAAGCGGTACAAGGTGCCACGGCTTGCCTTCATCAACAAAATGGACCGCACCGGCGCCAATTTCGACCGGGTTGTGCAGCAGCTCCGCGACAAGTTGGATGTTGATGCCGTGCCGATGCAGTTGCCGATTGGCAAGGAGGACAAGCTGCAGGGCGTGGTCGACCTCGTGGCAATGAAGGCGATCTATTTTGATGGTGACAATGGCGAGACGGTCCGCGAGGAAGAGATCCCAGCCGACATGAAGGATCAGGCTGCCGAAGCACGGCATGCCATGCTCGAGAGCCTGTCGATGTATTCCGACACCCTGATGGAGAAGCTGCTTTCCGAAGAGGCGATCAGCGACGATGAAATTCATGCGGTGGTCAAATCGGCGGTGCAAAGCCAGAGCATTACGCCGGTGTTCTGTGGGTCGGCCTACAAGAACAAGGGTGTCCAGCCGCTCCTTGACGCGGTCAACCGGTACCTGCCCAGTCCACTTGAGCGAAAGATTTATGCCAAGAAGTGGGACAACCCGGATGAGACCTTTGAGCTTGAAGCGGATCCTGAAAAGCCGCTGGTGGCGATGGGCTTCAAAATCGTCGATGACCCCTACGGCCAGTTGACCTTTATGCGGATCTATCAGGGCCGGCTGGTCAAGGGTGAAGGCTATTTTAATCAGCGAACCCAGCAGAAGCAGCGGTTCAGCCGCATCGTGCGGATGCACTCTGACAAGCGGGAAGAAATCGATTCAGCCGAAGCCGGTGACATTGTTGCGGTGATGGGCGTCGACGCGGCCAGCGGTGACACCTACGCGGCCGAGAACAAATACTGTTCGCTTGAGAGCATGTTCGTGCCAGAGGCGGTGATCAAGATGGCTATCTCGCCAACCAAGCGAGATGGGCTGGATCGGCTGAGCAAGGCCCTGCAGCGATTCGTTCGAGAAGATCCGACCTTCAAGGTCTCCACTGATGATGAGACGGGGGAGACGGTCATTGCCGGAATGGGCGAATTGCACCTCGACATTTACGTCGAACGTATTCGACGCGAGTACAAGGTAGATGTTGAGGTTGGGGCACCGAAGGTGAGCTATCGCGAGGCTCCAACCCGACCGACCGACTACGACTACAAGCACAAGAAGCAGACGGGTGGATCAGGCCAATTCGCCCATATCGTTGGCTCGCTTGAGCCCCTTCCCGAGGATGCCGAAGAAAACTTTGAGTTTGTCAATAAGGTGGTCGGCGGTCGGGTGCCAAAGGAGTACATCCCGTCGGTCGAGAAGGGTTTTCGGTTCTCAATGGACAAGGGGCCAATCGCAGGATTTCCGATCGTCGGGGTTCGGGCGACCCTTGCCGACGGGTCCTACCACGACGTTGACTCGTCCGACATGGCTTTCCAACTCTGTGCCCGCGCCGGTTTCCGGGAGGCGTTTCTCAACACCAAGCCAGTTCTGCTCGAGCCGATCATGAAGCTTGAGGTGGAGGTGCCCGCAGATTTTCAGGGAGCCGTTACAGGCGAGTTGAACAAGCGGCGTGGCCTGATTATCTCGACTGAAACTGTCGGCAACGCTTCGACCATCATTGCAGAGGTGCCTCTGGCTGAAACATTTGGTTACTCGACCGACCTCCGTAGCCTTACCCAAGGGCAGGGAGTCTTTTCCATGGAGTTTGCTAAATACGGTCAGATGCCGGCAAACGTCCAGAAAGAGGTGGTTGAAGAACGGAAAAAGGCAGAATTAGCGGCAGCTAAATAGGCCTAAGGTTGGACAGACAATTTGGCTTAATTGATGATCATCCAACTGGCGGTCCGCTGATTAGCCGAGACTCTCCATGAGGCTGTCCCAGAATTCAATTCTGGCCTCAATGGCAAGTCTGGCAGTTTCTGATGCTTCAGCCCACTTCACCGGATCCTCCCCGCACATGCGAGCCACGATTCGGCGGCAAATTGGACCGTGACGTTCATCATCGTGCTCAATGTGCCGCTCAAGATAAAAGCGGAAAGCTTCCCACGTGCCAGGGTCTTCTTCGGCAAGCATGGAGATCAACTGTCGAAACATATCGGGGATGACATCTTCGCGACCGTACGTGAAGGCGGCAACCACTCGGTGGGCTGCATTCGATTCGATGATGAGGAACGACCGCTCGACAAATCGGCGGGCTGCAGCCGGTGGGGTGGCAATATCGAGAGCTGTCTGAAGGCTGTCGCCCGCCGCAAGTCGTTCAAGAGCCCGAGTGATCGTTGTGGTGTCGGCCCCGGCGGCCCGCATGCTCTGCAAATAAAGTTCAAAGTGTGAGGCGTAGCTGCCATCCGGCAATATGTCCGTTTCCTCATCAAGCACAATCTCATTTGCGAGCCTACGAGCCTCGGCATCGGCAGTCGGCAGCCAAGGCAGGCTCACGCAGGTCAGGTGGCGTTGCATCGCCTTCAGCAGACTCTGGAAGTCCCAGACAGCCCAGACATGAGCTTCCATAAAACGCCTGATCCGTTCCGGTCGATCGACCATTTGATAGATCGGATGAGCTAAAAGTCGCTGGCGGGAATCACCAAGCTCGATCCGATCTTCAAGATGCTGCTCCGTTGAACGATTAACGGAAGCAGAGGAAACTTCGACACCAGAAACGACGGTCGACATTGGCGGGTGACTTCAGAAGTAGGTGCGAAATAGGAATCGGCGGCTTGCCACCGATTTGTTGGTCGCATCGCGTCCAAAGTACTCTAGCCCACACTGGGGAAATGTGGAGTCAGGGACCGAGAAAGGTCGTTGTGCATACTGCCTCAAGCTTGCCGTCAAGTTCCTCCCCTGTGGCAATGGCAGTTGCCTGGCCACGGCTTTCTCCCGCCATTCGGTAAACAACCTCAAAGGTCGAGCGTCCCCCCGGCGGTAGGCTGGTAATGCCGTCGAAGCTGACTCTGAGCCCATCAATACGGACTCGTGACGGAATCGGATTGCCGACAATCCTAGCCTCCTCGGGCAGTGAAATTGTCAGGTCGAGCGGGCCTGTTGGACGGTCCCCGTCGTTCCTAATGGTGCAGATGAGGGTGGTAGCACCGCCAAATCGCACTGGATCATCGAGGTCAGCAAGGCTGAGTTGCAGACCGGCTTCAGCAGGGGTTCGCGGTGGCGGAGCACCTGAACGGATGATGACGCAGGCCTCGTCCGCCACCATGCCACCGCCGGGCAGCCCACCAAGAACGGTTCGGACGCATGCTCGGGTTCCGACTTGTCCCCCGCCGCCCGCTGCGGCCACTCCGCGGAAGTTGATCTGCCGGCTGGCCTCACCGCCGGCGACAATTTCGGCTATGGACCAGCTGGCCTTGTCACGTCCCAACGTGTAGCCATCGGACGCCTCGAGGGGGGTGAGCGAGGAATCCCAACTGACCTCAAGTGAGGCCGGGGCCGATCCGCTGGTGCCGATGTTTCGGATAGTGACAATAAATTCCGCGATATCGCCTGCCTTCAACTCCGCTGGTCCCTTGAGGCTGACTTCAAATGCAGCCTTGGACTGCGGGGCTGTTGCCAGTGCCGCCATGTTGGGAAGCGTTGCCCTGGGAGGTGTCAGTGGCTGGCCGGATTGTGCGGCAGCTTGTCCAGCCAGACCATTCTGCCAGGGCGGGGCAGTGCCTCCCTGGCTGTTTGTTCCCGCCGCAGCCTGCTGGGGGCTGCCGCCAGTCGTCTGCTCAGGGAAAACGCCAGAGGAAACGCCTGGAGAAACGAGTGGACCGCCGGGAGAGGCCTGAGGGCCCGAACGAGCTGCCTCAGGCATTTGGGGCGTTCCCGAGGTCGGCTGTGGCAAGCCACCAGCGTTCAACTGACCACTGGGCGGTGATGCTAGGCCGGCACCAAGTGGCAGGTTGTTCGCAATGGGCGTTCTCGGAGTGGCCACCGGCGGCGGGCCGCTTGCTTCAGGGCCGGAAGCGGGTTGCTGCCCGACAGCCCCGCTGGTGACCTGCCCGCCGCTGTTCTTCGCGGCCGGAGAGCCTGCCGGTATTGCTTCGATGCAGGCTGTGCCATTGCCGACAGCCTGATTGCTCTGATTCAGAATCTCCACTCGGTGGCAATGCCTGCCCGCTTCGACCAACTGAAATTCGAGCGTCAGCCGCCGGGATGTTCCGGCCGCCAGATCGATGGTTCCCTTCTGCTCAATTGGGCTCGCAGAAGCGGCGTGCCGGAAGCCTTTGTCGAAATAGTCAATCACTCGCAACTGTGAGAGCGGCTGGCCTGAGCGGTTGACAAGCTCTACCTCAAAGGCCACCTGCTCACCCACTGTGCCGACCCGTGGGCCAGTCAGAAGGATTCCCACAAGGTCGTTGCCCCTGGCGAGATCACCGACAACAAGAGCAGGGAAAAAGATGCAGGCGAGCGGCAACCAGCGGTAGCCAGCGATTGTGAGCCAGTTTGCAGCCATAGGAATTCTCGCTGTCCCTTCATCCCGGTAGGCTCAGAGTCGAGCGAACGCCTTCCAGGCAGCCTCCAGTATGTCACGATGGTACTTGGCCGGTCGATTGACTGCAAAATCGGATCCTTGCTGTGGCTAATAGTCACTGGAGCGGTGCCGGACGATGTCGCCTTCGACCATGTAAATCACGTCTTCTGCGATATTGGTCGCCATATCGGCAATTCGCTCAATGTGTTTTGAGACTGAATTGACCCGCAGCAGGCACTCGACCCGCTCTGGCTCGACCTTGATACCCTGAAGTACCATCCGCCGCACCCGTTGCCGGGCATCGTCAACGGCATCATCCTCTTCCCGCACCTGGCGGGCCAGGGCCGTGTCGCCATTGACCACGGCATCCAGGCTTTGTCTGACCATCTCCTGGGCCAATGTCGCCATCGTACGAATTTCAGCCGGCAGGTCGATCGGCCCTTCGCCTGCGAGTTGGGCCACACGTTTGGCAATGTTCTTGGCCAGATCCCCTATCCGCTCGAGGTCGTTGTTAATCTTCAGGGCCGCTACTACGAGCCGCAGGTCGGCCGCCACGGGTTGGTAGAGGGCAAGAATCTTGAGGCATTCCTCCTCAACTTCGACTTCCATCCGGTCAATTTCTTCATCACTGGCCATCACCCGTTGGGCGAGCGCAGAATCCCGGTTGATAAGTGCCGTGATCGACTTCGAAATTGCCTCTTCAACGAGCGTGCCGACGCGGAGGATTTTTTCTTTCAGTTGAACGATCTGCCGCTCGATATGACGCATCAGAGAGAGCCTCGGTGGGTGAATTACCAGCAGTGATAGCCCGCGGAATGCCGAGTGCCTAACCGAATCGTCCGGTCACATACGATTCGGTTTCCTTGAGCATCGGTTTGGTGAAAATATCAGAAGTCGGGCCATATTCGATCAATCGGCCCAAATACATGAAAGCGGTGTAGTCGCTGGCCCGACTGGCTTGCTGCATATTGTGGGTGACCATCAGCACTGAGTAACGGCCACGCAGTTCTTGAATCAGATCCTCCACCTTGCCAGTGGCGATTGGGTCAAGGGCCGAGCAAGGTTCATCGAGCAGAAGGACCTCTGGCTCGGCTGCAATTGCCCGAGCGATGCAGAGACGCTGCTGCTGGCCCCCAGACAGCCCCAAGGCAGAGTCGTGCAGGCGGTCCTTGACCTCGTCCCAGAGGGCTGCGCCCCGCAGGCTCAGTTCACAGACCTCGTCAAGGACGCCACGGTTCCGTTCGCCGTCGATTCGTAGAGAATAGACAACGTTCTCGTAGATGCTCATCGGGAATGGATTGGGCTTCTGGAAGACCATTCCCATTCGCTTTCGGAGGTCAATCACGTCCATTCGCGGATCGTAAATCGAGTCGCCGTTGAGCCGCATATCCCCGGTGATCTGCACGCTCTGAACCAGATCGTTCAGCCGATTGACGCTGCGCAAAAGAGTCGATTTTCCACATCCGCTCGGGCCGACCAACGCCGTGACCTGGTTGTGGGGAATCGGCATCGAGATGCCATGCAGGGCCTGTTTGGTGCCATACCAGAGGTTGAACCGGTCGATCTCCAGCACCGGGGTCTCCTCAAGCACCTTCTCGTGTACTTCGGAAGGGACATTGAGCCCACTGGCGACTGCCTGCAGCCGATCTGTAGTGGCTGGCAGCGGTGGGGCTGGCTGGCGGGTGTCGTCCGCTCCGGTCATCGGAATTGTCCTCGGGCGTGTGCTTGGTGGCTCAGAATTGCTGCATGACATACCGCCGCTTCAGCCGTGAGCGGATAAAGATCGCGGCGATGTTGAGTAGGGCAATGATCGTGACCAGGAGAAAGGTGATGGTGAAGACCATCGGCTGCGCTGCCTGGCTGTTGGGGCTCTGGAATCCCACATCGTAGATGAGGTATGCCAAATGCATGAATTCCCGCTCCGGATGAATGAAGGGGAAGCTACCGTCGATCGGCAGATCGAGGGCCAGTTTCTTGACGCCGACCAGCATCAGCGGGGCAACCTCGCCTGCCCCGCGGGCCATCGCCAGGATCAGCCCTGTCATGATGCCTGGCAGTGCGCGTGGCAGCACGATCCGACGGATTGTCTGCCACTTGCTGGCACCACAGGCGTAGGATCCTTCACGCATCGAATTGGGGACAGCTGCCAACGCCTCCTCAGTGGCCACAATCACGACCGGCAGGGTGAGCAGAGCCAGTGTGAGGGCGGCCCAGAGCAGTCCACCGGTGCCGAAGGTCGGCTGATTGTCGGCTACTAGGCTGGCACGAAAGAAGATATCGTCGATGTTGCCGCCGAGCCCGTAGCAGAAAAAGCCCAGCCCGAATGCGCCGTAGACGATGCTGGGCACCCCGGCGAGGTTGTTAATGGCAATCCGTACGATTGACGTGAGTGGTCCCGAGGAGGCGTACTCACGCAGGTAGAGGGCCGCCAGCACACCGAAGGGCGCTACCAGCAGGGCCATGATGAGCGTCATCGCAACCGTGCCCCAGATAGCCGGGAAGACGCCTCCCGCACTGTTGGCCTCCCGAGGATCATCGGAAAGAAACTCCCACCAGCGGGAACCGTAGACGCTCAGCTTGCCAAAGAGTCCAAGCCGGTTCGGCTGCCAGGCTTGTACCATCTCTTCCAGCGGTAGTGTCACCAGTTGGTCGTCCACCGTGCGGAATTCAAAAGACCATTCACGATTGGCGTCCCGTAGCTGGTTGGTCATGACATCCAGCTCCCGTGATTGCTCAGCAACACGGGCGATCACCTCCTGCTCAGCGGCCTTCGCCGCCGCAACCAAGTCCGACTCGGCCCCCGCCTCCAACCGGGCTGACGCGACCGCCAGCCGGGCTGCTCGCAGCTCGCGTTGGAGCTCACCCCGCTGGTGCCGGTCAATCCAAACGGCTCTGGCGTACCGTCTTCTCACTTCAGGATGGATCCGCCGATATTCATCCCAGGCTGCTGCAGGGCCTTCGGCAACAGTCTCTCCCGATCGCAACAGGCGGAGGGGATAGCCGTGAAAACGTCCTCCCTCCAGTCGTTCCACCGCAGTCGCCCACTCGGGGCGTTTGGTCGACTCGACTGCTGCATCGTCAACCCAACGGAAGTGCTCGCCAGTCAGTTCAAAGTTCGCGGTCCGGATGAGCTGGCTGCCGCCGGTCTGGCCGGAGCCGACTGTGGCCTCCTCGCCCCGCTCCCGATCGGTCACCTCTCCTAATAGACACTGGCCACCCGTGAGGCACACCTCCACCAGTGGCCGTGGCCAGAAGGTGGCCGCGCCCCGCACGGCGATGAACACGAGCAGGCCAGCAATCATCAGGCTGGCAACAGCGAGTGACCCAGCCGTTAGCCAGACCCACGGCTCACCCTGAGCAATCAGGTTGGAAAACGGGGACCGCACACCACGCCGCCGCCGACGGCTAAAGCTCATGGGACCTCCTCCGGAACCGCTGTCGGACCACTTCGGCAATCGTGTTGACGGCAAAGGTCATGGCAAAAAGAAGAACTGCTGCCAGAAAAAGCACACGGTAATGGGCCGATCCCCGGGCAGCCTCGGGCAATTCGGTGGCGATGGCAGCCGAGAGCGTCTGAAAGCCGTTGAAGATATTCCAGCCCATCAGCGGCGTGTTTCCTGCTGCCATCAGCACGATCATCGTCTCTCCTACGGCTCGGCCAAGGCCGATCATGACCGCCGAGAACAGGCCGCTGGTGGCTGCTGGCACGATCACCCGGACCGTTGTCTGCCAGGGAGTGGCACCGGCCCCGAGCGAGGCGCTGCGAAGATGATCGGGCACGCTTGAGAGGGCGTCGTCTGCAATCGTGAAGACGAGCGGAATGATCGCAAAGCTCATCCCAATGGCGACAACGATGGCATTCCGGCAATCAAGAGCGTCGCGGCGATGCCTAGTAAGCAGGTGACCAGTGACACAATTGCCGTTCGGCGATGACTCCAGCCACTGCTACGAATCCGCAGCCAGGGGCTGATGAACCGACTGACGAGAAAGACGGCAAAAACACCGGAAAGCGGGATCAGCGCAAGCATCCAGCCCCCCCAGCCGCTGCCACCACGACCATTAAGCCAGGCAAAAATGTCGCCCCCGAAGAAAAACTGCTCCAACGGTGCGGCAGTCAGCCAGCCAGCCAGCAGCCCAACGGGTAATGCCACCACCAATACGACCAGGAATCGCCAGCCGACCACCCTGCTCCGCCAGCTGGAGGGCCAGAGCTGCCAGAGGTGAGCGCCCAGCAGAAGAGCCAGTGGCACGGTAAAAAAACAGGATAGAAAGACCATCACCCCTTGTTCGATCAGTGGGGCAAAGATCAACCCGGCGATAAAGCCGAGCACCACACTCGGCAGGCTGGCCATCATTTCAATCGTCGGTTTGATCCGGGCTTTCCAGCGGGCATGCATGAATTGGCTGGCATAGATTGCCGCCAGCAGGGCAATCGGAGTCGCGAAGAGCATCGAGTAGATCGTTGCCTTGATTGTGCCGCCAAAGCTGCCCAAAGAGGGCCTGCAGTGAAATCTCAGGATAGCCGGGGGTAAATGACCAGACATTCAGTCCGGCAGCGGTTGCTGTCACCAGTCGATTTTCCCGAGGGGCAATGATGAGTTGTTCGGCTGGCTGGGGGGCGTTTGTGGTCTCGGAGCCATCAATCCGACACACTGTTTCCCCGTTCGTTGCCTGCTGAAGCTGCATCGATCCATCGGATCGTCCAATCCCGAACAGGCGGGATCGCGGCGAGGCCACGACCGTCGTGATGGCTGATAGCGGACGGCTAGCCACCGGTGGCGGGAAGGTCTTGGCGACAACCGTGGACAGCCCATCTTCGGCCGCTGCCTCGGATCTGGTTGTGAACAGTAGCCGGGCCGTACCACCGTCGTCACCGACGACGAAGGCCGACCCACCGTAAAGCCGGGTCACTGCGGTGACGATCAGGCCTTCCGGCAGCAGTTTACCCTGCTCAAGCTGGGCCGGCTTGTCGACCTGGCGGATGAGGTGTCGCTCAAAATGGCCATGTTTCCCAAACGCAAAGAGTTGGTCACCAAGGCCCGTCACCCGCACGAATTGCCGCTGCGGCTGTCCGGCCTGTGGGTCAATCGTGCTGCCGTCGGCAGAAGTGATCAGCTCGTCGGTAAGTAGATTGCGTCGGGAGGAAAGTTTTTCAACGCGAATCTGCCCCGCTTCGTCGACCGCTGCCAGGCAAGGCCCCCCTGAAAGCACCGCCAAATCGACATCGACAATCGGCTGACTGAGAGCCTGCGATGTGTGGCCGTTGAATTCGGCGACCAACTCCACCAAGGTAGTGGTGCCGTTGGAGTTGCGAAGGTAGATCCGGTCGTCAACGCTAATCGACTCGCCAGCCATCAGCGTCCCAGCCGCCGCCGGCAGATCGGCTTTTGGAGCGAAGGTTGATTCCAGCCCGAGCCTGCCGCTGCGGATCGTACCGTCGCGATATCCTGCCACAGCCTCCAACCCAATCGGCAGAGTTCGGAGAGCTGTCGCATTTTCAAGGCCGCATGCGACAGCAGGCCGCGAAAGCAGTAACTGGCCCGTCTTCAGTTCAATCACATCGATTTGCTCGGCGTTGCAGAACCAAGCCAGGCAGCCAGACTCGTCGCTGCCTACGGCCAGCGAGCCTGCGGCAGAGGGGGGAGCATTTAACGCATGATCAAAACTGATTTTTCCGGAACGAAACAGAGGCAGTGCAACTGCCAACAGAAACACCCCGACAAGCAGTACGGCGGCAATCGTGCCCAGCCCACCGAACGTTATCAGCAGTCGGGCGAGTTGATCGCCGAACAGCACACCGACGCGGGTATGGCTGGGCCGCTTCCTTCCGGTGAATGTTGCCCGATCAGTCATACGTCGGCTTCAGTGCCATCGGCTGTGGAAAGGCAGAGCTTCCCTCAGCAGAGGGGTCTATTGCTTCTTGGCTAGGTCGGCAGTCAAATTGACCGGGTCTAGCGATACGAACGCTGCCTGGGGCGTTACCGACCCTTCGCTCGACCGCGACAAGGTTGTACCTCGGGTAAGCCGACTGGTCCATGAGGTGTCGCCCAAGGCCCCTTCCGGTCGCCGCTATTGAATGCCGACAGCCGCGAGGCTGTGTTTTGCGATCGGGGCGGTGATCGGCAAATAGCCGTCTTTGAGAACGTCTTTCTGACCCGAACTGCTGAGCACATAGCGAATGAACTCACGGCGGAGTGGATCAAGTTTACTGCCAGGTCTGTAATTGACGCTCAGGTAGAGGAAACGCGACAGTGGATACTCACCGCTGTAGGCGTTCGCCGCCTCGGCGGCAATCAGCGGGCCGCCCGGCTTCACTCCCAGAGGAATTGCGCGAACATCGGCAGTCTTGTAGCCAATGCCGCTGTAGCCGATGCCATATTTGTCACTGGCCACAGACTGGACGACCGACGAACTTCCTGGCTGCTCCTTGACGGTTGGCTTGAAGTCTCCCTTGAACAGGGCATGCTCCTTGAAATAGCCGTAGGTGCCGCTGGCTGAGTTACGACCGTAGAGGCTGATTGGCTTGTCCTGCCATTCACCACCGAGGCCCAACTCGCCCCAGGTCGTGATCGTTTCTTTGGCTCCACCATTACGGTTCTTGGAGAAGATTGCGTCAACCTGCTGAAGTGACAGTCCGGCGATCGGATTTTCCTTGTGGACATAAACCGCAAGCATGTCGATTGCGGTCGGAATTCTCGTTGGGGTGTAGCCGAACTTATCCTTGAAGGAATCGATTTCGGACGGTTTCCAGTCACGGCTCATCGGGCCAAAGGTGCTCGTTCCCTCCATCAAAGCGGGAGGGGCCGATGAAGAGCCCTTTCCCTCAATTCCCTCGCGGACGCTTGGGTAGTGCCTTTTGAAACCCTCCGACCAAAGGGCAACCATGTTATTCATCGTGTCGGAGCCCACGCACTTGAGCGATCCGGAGACCTCACCAGCCACCTTGACGTAAGAACTGAGCGCGGGGTCGATGTCAGCCCCCTGAACCCGCGCGGAGACCGACAGGGAGAGGATGCCGATCAGACACAAACCGCTCAGCCGGGTTGCTTGATGGTGACGCATGGGAATGTAGCTCCTTAAGTCGTGTTTCAGGGTCGATTCGCGGTCATGATGCCAATCATCGCCCGCGTGCTTCGGTCTGCCCGCTGGGAGGAGAGATAATGGAAGGTTGTGAGGGTTTCGTGAGCGGATGGGGACTCCGGCCGCTGAAGCTTTCGAGGCACATCTGCTATAACTAGCGGGAGACAGTGCCGGAAATTTTTTGCCGTATTCGACCACAATAAGTTTGTCGATGCCGCCATCTACCACTCTCGCCCGATCTGCGGCCGCCATGATCGACTTGTTGAGTGATGGCCCAATAGTGCTGCCGGCCCTTCTGCTTTGTGATTTTGGCCACCTAGCCGACGAGGTTGCTAGGCTCGAAGCGGCCGGGGCTAAGGCGATTCATCTCGATGTCATGGACGGGCGGTTTGTGCCGCAGCTGACCTACGGGATGGTGGTTGTGGAGGCCGTGCGGCGGGCCGCCACGGTGCCGATCGAGGTGCACCTCATGATCGAAGAGCCCGACCAGACCGCGGCCGACTATGCCCGGGCCGGCGCGGATATTGTCACCGTTCATGTTGAGGGGCTGGCCAATCCCGAACCATTTCTCGCGGCCGCCGCCGGGGTACTGGTGATGAGTGTAGAACCGGGCTACGGCGGGCAGGCATTCCAGCCTGCCGCCCTCGACAAACTCACCCAACTCCGACTGCGACGGGCTGAACATGGGCTGGCCCTTCGACTGGGTATTGACGGAGGCATCGCGGCCGGCACCATCGCCGCTGCAGCCCGGGCTGGCGCGGAACTCATCGTTGCCGGCAGTGCCGTCATCCGCAGTGGCGACTATGCTGCAGCCATCCGGGAGCTACAGCAGATCGCTCGGGAAGAGGTCGGCTGATGGGATACATCCCTCTCCTCGTACCTGCCAGCCGCTCCCGATGGCTCGCAGGCCAGGCTGACGGGACTGGGTTGGCAGTCGATATCACCCAGTCGGTAAACTTCATGGGCATTGCTGCTGGCCCCGAAGTCGGGCCAGTGAGCCTCATCGCAACCACCGAAGAAAACATATGACTCACCGGCAGGCGATAAAAACAGGCAACGAAGCTGAGGCTGACGCGGCTCAAACCAGAAGGCCTAGTGCATCGCCTCGGGATTCCGCAGCCGATTCCTGCCGGCCCGGCCCACGTCCCAAACGGGGGGTGCCCGAGGGACTCTGGCTGAAATGCGACGGCTGCCGGGCGACGATTTATCGCAAGGAAGCCGAGCAGATGCTTAATGTCTGCCCCCAGTGTGGCTTCCACTGGTATGTCTCAGCCCGACAGCGGGTTGAACAGCTGTTCGACCCGGGGACCTTCGAAGAGTGGGACGGCCAGCTACGGCCGACCGATCCGCTCGGTTTCACCGACAAAAAGCCTTATGCGGGCCGGATTGTCAGTGAGCAGAGGCGGACCGGCCTTTCCGATGCAGCCCTGACTGGTACCGGCATGATCAGGGCCCGGCGGGTCGCCTGCGGCATCACCGACTCTTCCTTCATCATGGGCAGCATGGGAAGCGTTGTCGGGGAACGGCTGACGCGGCTGGTCGAACGGGCAACCAGTCAGCGACTGCCGCTCATCATCATCAGTGCGTCCGGTGGTGGTGCCCGAATGCACGAAGGCATTCTGTCGCTGATGCAGATGGCCAAGGTGTCGGCGGCATTGGCCCGCTACTCGGCTGCGGGTGGACTGTTCATCTCGGTGCTGACGAACCCAACGATGGGGGGTGTGGCAGCAAGCTTTGCCTCACTCGGTGACCTGGTCTTCGCTGAGCCCCGCGCGCTGATTGGATTCGCCGGCCCCCGGACGATCAAGGCGACGATTCGGGTCGAGTTGCCACCCGGCTTCCAGACCAGTGAGTTCCTGCTCGAGCACGGCTTCATCGATCGGATCATTGCCCGCAAGGATCTCAAGAGCGAGTTGGCTCGGGCGATTGACTATTGCGGTGGCTGATTGTCCGTGGCAGCAACGAGTTCTGGCAGTGGTGCAAGTTCGATCAGTTCGGCGAGTCCAGCAGCAGCCAGTTCTCGACCGGTGACGTAGCGATGCTCGCGGCACCAGTCGCGGACCAGTTCCGCTGAAGCCTCTTTTTTGCAGCCGAAGAGATCGACCAGCAACTGGTCCATCTCTTCCTCAAGTGCCGTGAAGTGTCTCGACCATTCGGCCGCCTCGCGGATGCCGATCTGCTCTTCACTTTGCCACTTCATCGGATGAAACAGGAGCACGCTGCTGGCAGTGACAAGCCTCCGGTCGCATGCCGCGAAGGGCCAGACGGCGGCAGATGAGCACTCGCCGGTGACAATGCCGGTAGTCCGTAGTCCTCGCAGCCGCATGACCGCGACCAGCGAGTTAGCAGTGTAGGGATTGCCGCCGGGTGAGTCGAAATAGATCGTGCACTCGGAGCCAGGCTCAACGCCCAGCAATTTGTCGATCAGGTCGGTGGCGTTGTCGGTGAGATCACCGACGATCGCTATTTCAGCCGGTCCGCTCGGTTCGTCGTCGACAGACTCATCCGGGCCGGGTAGGGAAGACTTGGCAGCGGGCATTTGCATCCTTATGGAGATGATGAAGAACGACAGCGGTTCAAATTTGATCCGGTATGATACTCCGTACGGTGCCGGTCATCGTCGAGAGGCTCGGGTTTCCATCACGGGCATGGCGGAGATTCAACCCAATGGGAATCGTTTCGTACTGTCCGAACGGGCATCGAACCAAGCTGAAGGATCGCTATGCCG
>RFVE01000290.1 GCA_009922585.1 Planctomycetia bacterium | reverse complement strand
GCCGCGGTCACGCGACCGGCAGACAGCACCGCCAGGGCAACGCCCAGCCAGCAGCCAGTTGGTTGTCGCCAGCCATCCATTTGCCCACCTGCTACTGCAGGACCTCACTGACCATGTCGGCCGCCCGGATCACCTTCGGTGCCAGCCGGCGGCAGTCTGCCTCGGTCAGCCGCGGCGCGATCGCCGTGATCCAGAGCGAGGCGACGGGGTATTCATTGGCATCGAGCACCGCGGCGGCGACGCAGTGATGCCCCTCGACCGTTTCGCCGAGGTCGATCGCCCAGCCGCGATCCCGGACTGTCTTCAGATGCGCGGTAAAGGCCCGTCGCGAGCTGATCGTTGTCGGGGTCAGGGCCTTGAAAGGGTAGTCGGCGAGGATGGCCTCGAGCTCCTGTTCGGGGAGCGCAGCCAGCATCGCCTTGCCCGGGGCCCCGGCATGCAGCGGCCCCATCGTGCCGGCCTCGACATAGCACTTGTAGGGCTGGCTGCCGATCACCCGGTCGAGCACGAGGCAGTCGTTACCGACCCGCACACCCACATGGGCCGACTCACCGGTGGCATCACGCAGCCATCGCATCGGCTCGTAGGAGAGCTGCACGAGGCTGCGTTCATCCCGCTTGGGCTGGGCAATCTTGAGCAGCTGCTGAGTGAGCACGTAGCGGCGGCCGGGCTGCTGCTGCTCGATGTAGCCGTGGGCCTCCAGCGACTTGGTCATCCGGAAGACGAGGTTGGTCGAAAAGCCGAGAGCCGTTTTGATCTCCTGCCGGGTGACACCCTCGGGGTGGGCACTGACAAACTCCAGCACGGCCAGCGCCCGGTCGAGGGCGGGCGTCTGATGGCCGGAATCGCGAATCGTAACGCCGGAGCGGGAGGGTCGCTTGGTGACGGACATGCCGGAGACAATCCTTTCAGCAAAACAGGTAGACAGGAAACAATCTGGTCAGGCAATGATCGGGCGGATCAGCTGGCCGTGAACATCGGTCAGCCGGAAGTCGCGGCCGGAGTGTCGGTAAGTGAGCTGTTTGTGGTCGATGCCGAGCAGGTGCAGCACGGTTGCGTGCAGGTCGTGAATGTCGACCTTGCCTGCCAGAGGGTGGTAGCCATATTCATCGGTCAGGCCGTGGCTGACACCACCACGGACCCCGCCGCCGGCCATCCAGATCGTGAAGGCCCAGGGGTGACCCTTGACGATCTCGATAAACCGCACGCCCCGCTCCAGCAGCCGCCGGGCCGTCAGGCAGTAGCGGCCAAAGCTGTTGGTCTCTTTGCGGTCCTCGCCGATTCCGTAGGCAGCCAGGGTCGCCGCCGACTCGGCCGAGAGGTTGGCCGCCTCCGGTACCGCCGCCTGCATGGCATGGGCCTTTTCATGGTTGGCAATCGCCGTCTCGATCACCTGGTCGCCTGCGGTGGCAGCCAGAAACTCGGCGTCGAGTGCGGCCAGGGCTGCCAACTTGTGCTGCTGCAGCCGGGCCGACTCCCGCGGCGTGAGGTCAGCCAAGGGCAGCGAGCCGCTTTTGAAAAACTGCGACGCCTGAAAGGCTGGCGGCAGAAAACCATTGGTGCGGCACTGCCGCTTGTTTGAGCCCATCACCACGAAGCCGGGCAGGTTGGCCGCCTCACTGCCGAGGCCATAGCTGGTCCAGGCGCCGACGCTGGGAAAGCCCTGCAGCAGCGAACCGGAGTGCAGAAAGCCGATCGCCGACTCATGGTCAGGTGAGGGACCGGTTACTGCATGCAGAAAGGCAAGGTCATCGACATGCCGGCCGATCTGCGGAAAGAGGTCGCTCACCATCTTGCCGCACTGGCCGTAGGGGCGGAACGCCCAGGGGCTGGCCATCACGTTCGGCGTCGTCCGGCCGGTGATGTCTTCCTTCTTGTTCGCCAGCTTCAGCGGCTGGCCGTTTTCCTTTTCCAGCAGCGGCTTGTGGTCGAAGCTGTCGATGTGGGAAAGCCCGCCATCCATGAAGAACCAGACCACCCGCTCGGCGCGGACAGGTAGCGTGGGCCTCGACAGAGCAACCTCGCCTGCAAACCCGCGGTCAGCCAGCAGCCCATTGAAGGCCAGCCAGCCAAAGCCGAGCGCCGATCGTTCGAGCAATATTCGACGTGATAATCTGCCGCCGGATGCGGCGGCCGCGAGCTGCAAAAAACCTTGGCTTTTTTGTGGCTCGCCTTCGCGGAAAAAGGCCATGGATGGCTTTTTCCGCAGATATCTAGCGAACATGGAGAAACTCCTTGGTGTTGAACAGCACGTGGCAGAGGTCGGCCCAGGGCCGCTCGTCGGTTGCCCGGGCAACCGCATCGAGCTGATAGGCGTCGGCCTGCGTCTCCAGGAACCGGCTCAGGGTGTCAGCTTCCGCCGGCGTGGGGCTGCGGCTAAGCGCCTGCTGGAAGAACTGCTCAATGCGGAGATCACGAGATAGCCCCGGATGCGTGCTCAGTGACTGCCGAGCCCAGGCGGCCGCCTGACGATGCACAAAGGCATTGTTCAGCAGCAGCAGTGCCTGCCCCGGTACGGTCGTCGATTCCCGCAGTCCCACGGTTCTCGCCCCCTCCGGGGCGTCGAACATCAGCATCATGTGGTCCTGCGCCTCCCGCTTCACATATTGATAGAGGCCCCGGCGACGATTCGGCGGGCCGCCGCCATTCCCCTTGTCAGGCGGACCGGTGTAGCCCTCCATCGCAGTGTCGAGCTGGCCCGACACCGCCAGCAGGCAGTCACGCAGCGTCTCGGCCCGCAGCCGCTGGATCGGCATGTGGGAGAGCAGCCGATTGTCAGGATCCCGCGCTTGGGCGGCAGCCGACGGCACGCTCGACGCCTGGTAGGCAGCCGTCAGCACGATCCGGCGAATCAGTCGCTTGACCGACCAGCCGTCGGC
>RFVE01000289.1 GCA_009922585.1 Planctomycetia bacterium | reverse complement strand
CTTCGCCCACACCTTTCCCAATCCCGAGGCGGTGGCTGGCGTGCTGCTGGACGAGCAGCCGGGCCGGCGGGACATCGCCTTTTATGTCAACGATCCGCAGCTCATTCTGAACGTTGCGCCGCAGGATTTGTTCCTTGATCCGTCCACCACGTATCGCCTTGATCTGGCTCGCTGGAAGCAGCAGAACCAAAGTGGCCTGCCGTTTCGGATTACGGAACTGCAGCATGAGGCCGACCTCGAAGCAATCAACCGGATTTACAGCCGGGTGGGCATGGTGCCGATCGACGAGCAGGCAGTCTGGGCGGCTCGTCATGACGATCGCTTTACCTACTATGTCGCCCGTCCGCACGATGCTGAGACGGTGCTGGGAGTCATGCTCGGGGTCGACCACACCCGTTGCTTTGAGGATCTCTTCAACTCCACCAGCCTCTGGGCGCTGGCGGTCGATCCCCACAACCAGTTTCCGGCGGTGGGAGCAGCCCTGGTGACGTTTCTGGCAAACGCCTTTGCTGCTCGCGGCCGCAGCCTTCTCGACCTGTCGGTGATGCAGGGCAACGAAGCAGCCATCGGGCTCTATGAACGGCTGGGCTTTGAACGGGCACCGGTGCTGTTGATCAAGCGGCGGAATCAGATCAACGAACCCCTGTTCGTTCAAAAGGGGGTGCAGGAAGGCTTCAACCCTTACGCAACGATCATCATCAACGAGGCGTTGCGGCGGGGTATTGCTGTCGAGCCCCTTGATCCAGGCCGGGGCTATTTCCGGCTTTCGCAGGCCAACCGTCGGGTCGTCTGCTGGGAGTCGCTCTCCGACCTCACCTCGGCGATTGCCATCTGCCGCTGTGCCGATAAGCAGCTGACCAGTGAGCTTCTGGCCGCGGCTGGCTTGTCGGTTCCACCACAGCAAGTCTGTACGGAGGTGGCCGAGGCAGAGGCATTCCTGGCTGAAAATACCCGGGTGGTCGTGAAGCCCCTCGTCGGTGAGCAGGGCCAGGGAGTGGCTGTCGATATTCGGACGCCGGAGGTGCTGCAGCAGGCGTTTGCCACAGCACAGCGTTTTCATGAACGGGTGCTTCTGGAGCGATTTTGTACTGGCAGTGATCTGCGGGTCATCGTGATCAACTACGAGGTGGTGGCGGCAGCAATTCGTCGGCCCGCCGAAGTGCGGGGTACCGGCCGGCACAGCCTGCGGGACTTGCTCGACAAGGTGAGCCGCCGTCGCAGCATGGTGACGGGGGGCGAGAGCAGCATTCCGGTCGATGCCGAGACTGAGCGGTGCATTGCGGCGTCCGGGTACAGCCTTGATTCGATTGTGCCAGAAGGCGAACTGGTGCAGGTTCGGCGGACGGCCAATCTGCACACCGGTGGGACGATCCATGATGTCACCGCCGAACTGAGCGATGCCCTCCGGATGGCAGCAGTGAACGCGGCAATGGCTCTGGAAATTCCGGTTGTCGGCCTCGACTTGCTGGTGCCCGATGTGGCGGGTGATGAGTACGTCATCATCGAGGCAAACGAGCGTCCAGGCTTGGCGAATCACGAGCCACAGCCAACAGCCGAGCGGTTTATTGACCTGCTCTTCCCCCATGTGTCGGCGACGGTACGGTAGAAGGGCGTGAACTATCGTGGCCCAGGTGGGCTGCGGAGACCATTCTGCGGATGTCCCAACCATGAAGCCCGTTCTCGACACCGACTACCTGCTCGACACCCTCAAGACCCTGCTGGGCATTCACTCACCAACCGGCTACACCGACCCGATCGTTCGGGTGGTCTGTGGTCTGCTGGATGAATTGGGCGTGGCCTATGAATTGACCCGCCGGGGAGCGATTCGGGCGACCATTCCCGGTCGCCAAAAGGGGCCGGAGCGAGCCGTCGTCACCCATCTCGACACGCTTGGCGGCATGGTCAAACAGTTGAAAGAGAACGGCCGGCTGGCGATGGTGCCGGTGGGCACATGGTCGTCACGGTTTGCCGAAGGGGCGAGGGTCTCGATCTTTACCGACAAGCGGATTTTTCGCGGGCAGGTGCTGCCGCTGAAGGCATCGGGCCACACCTACAACGATGACATCGATACCCAGCCCATCTCTTGGGAAAACGTCGAGGTGCGGGTGGATGAACGCGTCAGTTCTCAACGGGCATTAGAGATGCTGGGCATTTCGATTGGGGACTTTATCGGCTTTGATGCCGCCGTCGAGATGTTCCCGAATGGCTTTATCAATGCCCGGCACCTCGACAACAAGGCTGGCGTGGCGGCGATGCTTGCGGCGACGAAGTACATCCGTGATACGGGGCTTGAACTTCCAGTCGATCTGCATCTACTGTTCACGATTTCCGAAGAAGTTGGGTCTGGGGCTTCGGCGGTGCTGCACGGTGACGTGGCGGAGATGATCACGATCGACAACGGTACGACCGCGCCGGGGCAGGCCTCGAGTGAGTTCGGGGTGACAATTGCAATGGCCGATTCGACCGGCCCGTTTGACTATCACCTGACGCATCATCTGCTGAACCTCTGTGCGACCAAGGGCATTCCCTGCTCACGTGACATCTTCCGCTATTACCGCTGTGACAGTGCCTCGGCGGTTGAGGCGGGCAACGACATCCGGACAGCATTGATTACTTTCGGGGTGGATGGCTCGCATGGCTATGAAAGAACCAACCTCGACAGCCTGCTCTGCGTTGCCTGGCTGATGCTGGCCTATGCCGAACAGACACCGCTCTACGAACAGCAGGAAACCCTCGGCTCGATCGAGAGTTTTCCGGCGACGCGTGACACCGACGTGAAGGGCACCAAGGTTGTCCCCCCCGAGCCGATTCCCCAGACCCCGTTGGGGCCGGTGCCGGAGCAAGAGCTCAGCCCTGATGATCGGCAGGGTTGAACGCCCAA
>RFVE01000288.1 GCA_009922585.1 Planctomycetia bacterium | reverse complement strand
TGATCGCCCAATACTATGACTTTGTCCGGTTCGGCCGCTCAGGCTATGCCGCCGTCCATGGCAGCTGCCACGCCATTGCTGAGTCCTGCGCCGCCGAAATTGGCACGTTGGAAGGCTTTGAGATTATTCACGACGGCAATGCCGACCGGGGAATTCCGGCGGTTGTCTGGACGCTCACCGAGAATGCCAAGCGTGGCTTCACGCTCTACGACCTGGCTGATCGTTTACGCATGAGGGGCTGGCAGGTGCCGGCCTATCCCTTCACCGGCGATCTCGCTGGCAAGGCCTTCCAACGGATTCTGGTGAAGCGAGATTTCACAAGGGAGATGGCAGATCTGCTGCTGGCCGATATTCGGCATGCTGTCGCCCACTTCCAAGAGCACCCTGCGGCTCCTCGGCGACAGTCGGCCCAGCAGGCGTCACACAACCACCTTTGATCAGCAGCGACGGTTACGGAAGTCGTACAAACTTCAGGTTTCTTCGCCGACAAGGCCATCGGGAACGCTGAAGAGAGCGTCAAGGCCGTGCCCCTCCGTTGGCAGATCGGTGCCGGGGCGAAGGGGTTGTCCCGGGGATCAGGAGGCTCCGCTGGCCCCACCAGATTGAACAGAAAGTCGTTCGGACCCTCCGCGGTGATGGTGGCGGTCAACCCAGAAGTTTCCGGTTCGCTGTAGCGGCGGGGAATACCACTAGCCATCTCACGAATGCCGGGGTCGTCGTAGAACTGCAGATCATCGGCGTAGTGTTCACTCTCAAACATCGGGTCTTTAAAAACCCTGCCCGTGGGCACCATGTATTGAATCGTCACCTGCTGCGGCCCGACCGGCGCCCCGATCACACCGCGGAAGGCATTGAGCAAGAACCGACCTTCTGAATTGGTCACCCCAATCGCCGAGTAGGTGCGGTGGGGATTTTCAAAGGTCGAGATGAAACAGACTACTGCCCCCTTGATTGGCTGGCCATGGTGCAGCACCTTGCCACCAGCCTCGGAGGTTGGCGGCCGCAATTTCAGCCAAGGATCATCTGGTGGCTTGGGCTGCATCCGTGCCATGATCGGCATGCCAATCATGATCAGCGTGCCGATGACCGCGGCAACAGGAAGCGTGATGAGTTGTGATTCGGCTTTCATGTCCCGTCAGATCAAATTGGCTTCTGCAGTAAACCATTCCACCGTCCGTGATGGCCAATAAGTTACCAAACGGCCAGCAGACGCAAATGTTGCCAACAAATGCGTCCTCTCCTCCATCAGAGATTATGGATCCCGGAAAGGGCAGACAACCCTTCGGCTCTTCGCTTTAAAAGCCCACTCAAGGGCCTCAGCCTGGGTCACCCGAATCAGAAGCAGCGGCCGGCAGTGTCCCATCGAGTGAGGCTGAAGCCGACAGCAGCGACCGTACCACCTGCAGCAGCGTGTTCGCTTTGAATGGCATGAGCAGAATTTTTCGAAACGCATCAGCCCTCGCCTCGGCGAGGAAGAAATCCTGCTGACTCCGACTGCCAATCATCAGGACTGGCACCCGAGCGAGGTAGCGATCCTGAGAAAACCGGTTGAAGACTTCGACAGCCGAATCCTGCAGCACTTGAGCACTTATCAACAAGAAGTCGGGCCGCGGCCAGGTCTTGAACCGCATCAAAGCCCGCTGCGGGTCTTGCGTCATCAGCGTCCGAAATCCCTGCTCAGCGAAGAATTTCTGCAGCGATTCCTGGCTTCTGCCTGCCACTTCCACGATCATCAAGGTGGAGGGGGTGTCGCTTGATCGTTTGGGCCCGACAAGTTGGTGAGAAGATGACACGACCCATCTCCCCCTGGTAGCTCTGTGCAGCCTAACGTTCCCTCAACAGAAACGGCAGTTTTGCAGCGACAGACTCAGAAAAAGAGGCGCCGGTCGGAGTCGAACCGACGATGGCGGATTTGCAATCCGCTGCCTTAGCCACTTGGCTACGGCGCCTTACTGAATGACAGACTTAACGCTATGGCAATCTCGCGGTTCTGGTCAAGTCTTTCCGATAGCAAAACTTTTGCCACGTGCAGGGCCTGCTGCTGTCACAACCGCTTTGCTTGATAAAGCATTCGTAGGATTTGAATCGGTTGATTCACTGGAAGTTCTTGAATGGTTCTGGGGGAGGAAACGCAGTGCCCGTAGCCCACCTCAATGGCTCACGGTATGCTTCTGGCCAAAAAGCGGCTTGCCTGCAAGAAATGGCTGCTTCCCGCCACGCTAAAGACAGATTTCTTGCTTCCTGTTCAGCAGTTTCCGAACAGCCTTGATTCCCCCAGAGTAACCAGATGCCTGAACCGACCTGTGACATCGGCCTGATTGGCCTCGCCGTGATGGGTGAAAACCTCGCCCTCAACATCGCCAGCCGGGGATTTTCGATTGCGGTCTACAACCGCACAACGAGTACCACCGACGCCTTCACAACCGGCCGTGGAAACCAGGCGAATGTCGTCGGCTGCCACACCCTTGAGGCACTGGTCGCTGCGCTCAAACCGCCCCGCAAAGTGATGCTGATGGTCAAGGCTGGACCGGCGGTCGATCAGATTATTCAAAACCTCATCCCCCTGCTCTCCCCCGGTGATGTCATTATCGATGGCGGCAACACGCTCTTCAGCGACACCGAGCGACGCACCCGTGACGTTGAGGCGGCGGAACTGCTTTATGTCGGCACCGGTGTCTCAGGCGGTGAAGAGGGAGCACTCAAAGGCCCAAGCCTCATGCCCGGTGGATCGGCGGCGGCTTGGCCACTTGTCCAACCGATTTTCCAGGCGATTGCCGCAAAGGTCGGCCCGAATGGCGATATTCCCTGCTGCGACTGGGTCGGGCCTCGGGGAGCTGGCCATTATGTCAAGATGGTGCACAACGGCATCGAGTATGGCGACATGCAGTTGATCTGCGAGGCCTACTGGCTGCTCAAGCATGCTGGCGGACTC
>RFVE01000287.1 GCA_009922585.1 Planctomycetia bacterium | reverse complement strand
GGACGCAGAGGGGAATCTCTACGTGCAGGACTGGAACGTTTCGGGCCGGATCATGAAGCTGGTGCGGGTCGATCTCACCGAGACGCACTAACCCCGCGCTCGCTATCAGCATTCGGCTAGCGGTCAGTTGTCGGCTGGCAGAACGACCGGTGCTGGCGTCTATGCACCGTTGGTTTCGGCAGCCAGTGTGAGCCGGGCCCGATCAGAGCTGGACCTGGTAGGTTGAAGGCTGGCCGAATCCCGGCCCCTGACCGATGGATTGGCGCATGATCGCTGAAGGAGGGCGGCAGGATGACAACCGACTGGCTGGCGATCGAGGAACCGGTTCCGCAGACAAACGGGGCAATTGCAGTCCATACCGCTTCAGGGAGCCGGGCTCCCCAGCGTTCCCGCCTGGTCGAGTCGCTCGCCGCCGTTCTCAACGAGCACCGCGGCGAATGCCTCTGGCTCATCGCGCCAAGCCGACGCGTTGGACGACAATGGCTCGATACGCTGGCCCGCACCGGCATGCCCGTCTTCGGTGTCCGGCCAACCACCCTGCGGGCGCTAGCCTTTGACCTGGCTGCAGCTGAACTGACATCTGCTGGGCTCGCCGTTGCCTCACAACGGGCCAGTCTCGTGCTGCTGGAAACCGTGCTGCGCCGGGCAGCCACTGAGGGTGTGTTGCGGGCGTTCACAGCCATTCCCTCCGCAGGGCGACTGGCCGAGCGGATGCTGCCAAGCCTCGTGGCCATTCGGATGGCCGGCCTTGACGCCGAAGCAGTCCGCCGCCGCAAACCATTCGGAGCAACTCCCAAGGGCCACGACATCGCGACCCTCCTCGACCGCTACGCAGCAGCGCTCGCGGACGAAAATCTGGTCGATGCCGCTGATGTCATCCGGACAGCAATCCGTGCGGCTAAGCAGAACCGACTCCCAGAAAGCTTTGAGCGACTGCTGTTGCCCGCCGAAACCGATCTGAAACGACTCGATCGACTGCTTCTCGATTGTCTTGGCAGCCGACTGATCCAGCTTTCAATTGACGCCCCACCAGCCGATCAGACCAGTATCACGAGCAGCCGCACCTTCTCGTTTTTTCGCGGCATCGGTGCGGTCAACGAAATTCGGGGGATCTTCCGCCGCTGCTTGGCACAGGGTATTCGGCTCGATGAGGTTGAGCTGCTCCACAGTGACTCAACCTCCTATCCGCTGCTTGTCCACGAGGTGCTCGCGGTCGCTGCCTCAACCGCTGGCCACTCAGCTGCTGCCGATGACCTCCCTGTCACCTTCGCCGAAGGCCTTCCGATCCGGGAGTCGCGACCGGCGCGGGCTCTGGCAGGCTGGCTTGCCTGGCGGGCAGCTGGCCATCCACCCTGGCAGCTGGTGCAGCTGTTACGGGATGGACTGCTTGCCTGGCGGGCGATTGCCAAGCAGCCGGCTCCAATAAACGTTGAACAAAGCCTGCCGCCGCACGACGCGGCGACGGGCAACCCCGAAAACCCTCGGCGTTTTCAGGGGTTGCCCACGTGGAAAAAGGCCATGGATGGCTTTTTCCACGATCAACCAGTGACGCAAGCCGGCCTGGTTCGGGAACTGCGGCAGCTCCAGCTCGGCTTTCGGGTGGCGGAGGTGGCCAGCCGTGTGCAGGAGGTTCTCCGCGAGGTCGAACGCGCCGAGCTGGCAACTTTCGCAGGCCATCGTCGCGATGCCGATGACGAACCCGAGGTCGATGAGGCACTGGCACGAAGACGACGCGAGGAACGGCTCGCACGGCTGCAGGTGCTGGCCGAGTTGGCGACGCGGCTGGCTGACTGTGAACTTTCGCCTGCGCTGACGGCTAGTGAGGTGCTGACACGAGCCCGGGTGTTCCTCGAAACACTAGCAGTCTCCAGCGGGCAGTTTGACAACAATGCCAAGAACCGACTGGTGGCAGAGATCTCGGAGATGGAACACTGGGTCGGCCGACATCCGGGCGCGACCGCCAGCGAGATGCTCGACTGGCTGGCCAGCCTGACCGACGAGCTGGTGGTCATGGGCAGCGGCCCCCGTCCCGGCTGCCTCCATGTCGCGCCACTCTCCAGTGGCGGGCACACGGGACGGCCCGTCAGCTTTCTGGTCGGCCTCGATGAAGGCCGGCTACCGGGACCGGCAGTCACCGACCCCGTCCTGCCCGACGCTGACCGTGAAGCGATTTCAGCCGACCTCGAGCGGTCGTCGCAGATTTCTGAGCGAGTGCGTGAGCAGTTCATGCAGCTGCTCGGTCGGCTGCGAGGTGAGGTCGTGCTTTCGTACGCCTGCACCGATCTATCCGAGCAGGCAGAGGCCTTTCCCAGTCCACTGCTCCTCGAGGTCTTTCGCCAGGCGACGGGCTCCCCGGCAGCGACCATGAATGAGTTTCTGGCCACGCTTGACGATGAAACAGAATCGTTCGTCCCCCGGCGGGCTGAAGAGTCACTCCATCCATCAGAGTGGTGGCTGACCCGCCTTGGGGCCGATCCGTCGCTTGCAGCCGTCGAGCAAGCGGCCCGGCATCACTCCGACGCTCTGGCCCGAGGGTTTGCGGCCGAAGAGGCCCGGCGGTCCGCTGCCTTCACGCCGTTCGACGGCAATGTCGTCGCGGCCGGCCCCGACCTTGATCCAGGCAACCCTCGGGGCCGGGTGGCATCCGCCCACAGCCTCGAGGCACTCGGAACCTGTCCCCGACGGTTTTTCTTCAAGTACGGCCTGGGGGTGAAGCCGCTTGAACAGCTCGAGCCGGAGGCTGACCGGTGGCTCGATCCACTCGACCATGGCAGCGTGATGCATGCGGTGCTGGAACGGTTCATGCAGCAGTTTGTGCAGCCGGTACCGGGTCGCCCTGCGGCTACGGCCCCAGCGCCAAACTTTGCTGAGCATCGCGACGAACTGCTGGCCATTCTTGATGACATTTTGGCGTCCAAGCGAGCAGAAAAACCAACTGA
>RFVE01000286.1 GCA_009922585.1 Planctomycetia bacterium | reverse complement strand
ATGACGCTGGTGCAGCAGACGGCCGACAGCAAGTCGCTGGCTGAGGGCATGGCGACCGAGGCCGAGGCAAGCCTGGCGGCGGCACGCAAAGCCGTCGCCGCGGCAGACAAGCAGGTTGAGGCGGCTCGACAGAAGCTCATGCAGGCGGCCGACGAGCCGACCAAAAAACTGCGAGCGGCCGAACTGATGGTGGCGGAACATCAGGCGGCTACGGCGGCAGCCGATTGTGCGGCTGCGGAGGCCAGGCAGCAGGCAGTCGCTCGGTCGGTCGCGGAGGCCGTCGCTGCAGTCGAGGCTGCGAAGCCCGAAGCTGAGTCGCTGCGAACGGCGGCCGAGGCCGCCCTGACAGCAGCACGGGGAGCACTGGCAGCGGCCACCGAGCGGGCGGCCGATGCGGTTCCGGGCGGAGTTGCTGCCGCCCGTGAGCAGCTTGACGCCTGGCAGCAGGAGCGGGTCCGGGCGCAGCTGGCCGCCAACCGCCAGCCGGTGGTTGCCGTCGGCTTTGCCGGTGGTGGTCAGGAAGCGGTCTGGGTTGATGCCGCCGGCCGCTGCGGCCGGCTGGCAGTCGGGTCGGGCCGGTCACTGGACATCACCAGTACTGGCCTGAAGCATCTCCGGACGGCGGTGGCTGGTGACGGGCTGCTGCTGGCGGATGCCGCAGGACTGTCACATTCGCCGCGACAGCGTCGCTGGCAGCTGGAGCGGCAGCTAGGAGCGATTGGTGACGACCGCATCTTTGCCGACCGGGTGACGGCGGTCGCCTTCAGTCCCGATGGCCGGCTGTTGGCCGTCGGCGGCGGTGTCGCCTCGCGCTCGGGCCAGATTTCGCTCTGGAACGTCACCAACGGGGTGGCGGCTGGGGTGATTCCCGATCCCCATTCCGACGCCGTGCTCTGCCTTGCCTTCAGCCCCGACGGCCGGCTGCTGGCCTCAGGCTCAGCCGACCGAGCGGTCCGGCTGTTTGAACTCGACAGCCAGCGGCTGGTGCAGACTTTTGAGGGCCATACCCAGCACCTGCTTGGCCTTGGCTGGCGGGCCGACGGCCGGCTGCTGGCTTCGGCGTCGGGCGACGGTGCTGTCAAGGTCTGGGACGTCGAGCGGAGAGAGATTCACAAGTCGCTACCGGCCTTTGCCGCTGCGGCCACGTCGCTGGTCTACCTCGGCGCTGCTGATCGGTTTGCTGCGGCCTGTGCCGGTGGTGGCGTGCAGTTGCGGGACAGTCTCGGCGGCAACGCGAAAAGCTTCACCAGTGATGACTGTCTGCATGCGGTCGCCGCCGACCGAATGGGCCGGGTGCTCGCCACCGGTGGCGAGGCCGGCGTCATCACCATCTGGGATGCCAACGGCGCGCTCCGGGGCAGGTTCGACCCCGTGGCGAGCCAGTGAGGCGAAAGCCACCTCAACGCGGGTGCTGGCATTCACAACGAGAGGCGAGGGCTCGGCCGGCGGCAGCGTTTCAGTCAGACGACAGCTTCAGTTCCAGCCGATTGCGGCCGGGCTCGATGGTGGCAAGCAGGCCAGACGTTTCGGGATTGGTATATCGTTCAGGAACCAGGCTCGTGACCCGCGGAACTCGGCGGCGGTTCTGCTGTTGCTGCTGCTCGAGCCAGCGTTCGTAGTCTTCAATCGACGGCTCGGCAGTCGCTTCGGGGTTCTCTGCTGATTCGGCCGGGCCGAGTTCCTCCTTCACCTTGCGGACCGACACCCGATAGTCGCCCGCGACCGCACCCGCCCCTGGCAGCCCGCCGCGGGCCGAGGTGAGCCTGAACACGCCCGCTGCATCGGTGTTGCCATAGGCAGGCAGCCCGCCACTGACGGGGGTCAGGCCGACGGTAGCGGCTTCCAGCGGCTTGCCGTCGAGCGTGACCACGCCTTCAACGAATTCCACCTTCGGACGGTCGATCCCCGACCCACAGCCCGCCGTGCCGACAAGGCAAAGGACGAGCGGAACAGCCCACCAGTTCTTTTTCGATTGCATCGGTTTGGCCACCCTGAGACGGTTTTTATTCGGGATCAACGCGACCGCTCAGTCGGCCGAAACCACTTCACCACCAGCCCGACTGCCCATCGCCCCCCAGACGCCCCACAGCGAGGCACCGGTGTAGGCCGACGCTGAGCCACTGATTGAGTCGTTGGGAGAGCCGGCGTCGATTGTCTCTCGAGGACAAACCGGACCGAGCCGTCACACATCGCGACGTTTGCCCCACCGGCGTGATAACTGCTGGCGGTGATCGAGGCACCTTCTCCCGCATATGGACTGGTGGAACTCGTGCAGGTCGGAGCATTGGGCGGCAAGACCGTGGTGAATCGGGTGTACTGGCGGTCAGCCCAGCGGCAGCCGATGCCCCATTCACTCTGAATCCACGTGCCGCTGCCGTCGGCGCGGGCGAGGCAGACCGATGGGGCTGCATTATGATTCCAGCCCGAAACCCCGAGGGCGAGGCCGCCGAGTGGCGAGTTGCTGTCAGTGCGGGTCACTACCTCTCCGAGCATGATGGTCTTCGAAAGGCCGTCGGTGATTTCCTCGAGGCTGCAGGTTGTGTCGCTGCTGGTAAAGACTCCGCGAAGGACATCGGCGATGATGTCGCCGTAGTTGCAGTGATAGTTGAATGGGCGGCCGTAGCTGTTCTTTCGGGCGAGGCTGGCGTCGTCGGACGGGCAGAGGTATGCACCAACGATCGAGAGACACTGCGGGTTGTTTTGGTACGGGTTAGCACCGTTCTTCGCCCGGCTGTAGATGTCGTCGTACTTCGACTGCTCTTCAATGAAGGGCAGCACAGCCACGAGATAGCTGAACCGGGGGTTGCTTGCCTCAGCGGCCGGCCAAATCCGCGTGTTCTTCGGCAGATGCTTGCGAGCATCCTCAAAGGTGAGGGCTGCCAGTGCGAGCTGCTTGATGTTGTTGGTGCAACCAGTCCGCCGGGCAGCTTCACGGGCCTG
>RFVE01000285.1 GCA_009922585.1 Planctomycetia bacterium | reverse complement strand
GGTTTTCGGACTGAGAACCCGATGTCCTAGGCCACTAGACGATGGGGGCGAGTGCTTTTCAATCTGGTTGGACGGTAACGACAGTTGGCCCCGGTTTCAAGATGCCGGCCCGCTCTGCGGGCGGCTAACGGGTCTGCTGCTGCCACCTCGGCGACCCTGAAAGGCCCGCAGCCGACCGAGAAGAAAGCCCGCCCCCAGACCGAACGCCGCCAAGGCCGCCGTCACCGCCCAGACTCGACGTGAAACCAGCCGATCAATCTCCTCCCGATCGAGGGCAACTTTCAGCCTGGCCGTCGCTGCATCAACGGCGGCTACAGGCCGGGCGGCTGTCGCCGAACCACGAAAACCCGCCAGCGGCACCGCTGCAAGACGATCGAAGGAAAAGCTACGGCCAAACTCGTGTTCAGGATTCCAGGCAAGCGGCAGAGCGGCCGTCCGCGAGGACGACGTTAGCCCAGTAGGAAGACCGTCAATCGCTGCCAGCAGATCGGCCGGTGCTTGAAACCGGTCGGCTGGTGCCTTGGCCAGCAGCCGTTCAATCAGTTCACCAACCGCTCCAGCAAACGCCGGCTGCACCGTCGCCAAGGGTGGCACCGGTTCCTTCGCATGGGCCAACGCAACCGCGACACCCGTCGTGCCCCGGAAAGGCGGTTGACCTGCCGCCAGGTGATAGGCGGTCGCCCCGAGCGAGTAGAGGTCGCTGCGGATATCAACTGCCTCACCACGGGTCTGCTCAGGGCTCATGTAGAGCGGTGTTCCAAGAGCTATCCCTGTCTGGGTCAGTTCAAGGTTCTCATGCAGCACGCGAGCCAGCCCAAAGTCGGCCACCTTCACCTCGCCCCGCGGAGTCACCAGCAGATTTTCGGGTTTGATGTCCCGGTGCACCACTCCGCCGGCCGCTGCCTGGTCAAGCGCCGCCGCCACCTGCACCAGCACACTGAGGACGGCTGCCGGCGAGAGCGGCCCCCGCTCCTTGAGCCATGCCCGCAGTGACGGTCCGGCAACGAATTCTTCGACCAGAAAATGGACTCCGTCAATGAAGCCCACCTCGTGAATCTGCACAATGTTGCCGTGCACAAGCGCAGCGGCAGCCCGGGCTTCCTGGGTAAAACGATCGACCGCCTCGGGGTGGGCAAGCGTGGTCGGCCGCAGCACTTTGACCGCCACCCTCCGGTGCAGTGAGGCCTGCTCGGCCACATAGACATCAGCCATGCCGCCACTTCCCAGCCGGCTGATCAGCCGATATCCTCCCAGCACACGGCCTGAGTAGTCGTGGTCGAGCGATGTAGTGGCCGAAGGGTTCTGCATGAATTCTCGCCGATGGTTCGCAGGCTGCGGTCGAATGGCCACAGCATTTATCATATCCCGATAAGGAGCCCCAATGGCAAAGCCCTCTGCCACAGAATTACAGCAGGCCGCAACCGCCGTCGACGTGGAAAGCTTCAATTATGAAATCACGCTCGAAACGTCAGCCGGCCCGATTCGGCTGACGCTTGACTCCCAAAAAGCCCCTGGGCACGTGCGCAACATGGTCGCTTTGGCGGAGAGCGGCTTCTATGACAACGGCTGTTTCCACCGGGTGATCAAAGACTTCATGATCCAGGGAGGCTGCCCCGAGGGCAGCGGCCGCGGTGGCCCCGGCTATGAGATTGACGCCGAGTTCAACGACACGCCCCACGAGCCGGGCGTGCTATCGATGGCCCGAACCAGCGACCCGAACTCTGCCGGCAGCCAGTTTTTCATCTGTCTGGAAACGGTTTCTCATCTCGATGGCCAATACACCGCCTTCGGTCGCACCGCCGATGACGAAAGCCTGGCCGTCGTCAAGGCAATCGGCAACGTCGCCACCGGTGCCGCCGACCGGCCCCAGCAAGAGGTGACGATCACCAGGGCGACCGTCACAAAAACACCGCGAGGCTGATCGAGCGAGCGATCGCAGTTGCTTGCCCCCTCCCGGGCCGGAAGGCTGCGTTCTTGAAAGCTACGGACAGAAGCGACCGGACCGGTGGACCGGCGGATGCTGCATGACCGAGCAACGCGGCCAGCCGGTTCCCGCCGGCGGCTTCCACACGAACATCCACCCCTCTCGCCCGCCCTGCACCGCCCACTACCGGCGGCCACTACTGGCGGCTCCTCCAGATCAGCCGCAGACCGACGAGTACCAACGACAACCCACCGGCTGCGGTGAGTAGTGACTGGCTGTTAGTAAACACATTGAAGTGAGCCAGCACCTCAGGCGGGATGGCTAGCTCACCAGCTGACAGCCAGCCGGGTGACTTCTTTGTCGAAAGCGGCTCTGCCGGCTGCTGCGGCAAGGACTGAGGAAGAGCAGTTGATCGACTCAGCGAGACAGCCGTCGGCTGCACTGGCGGTCCCCGGTGAGAAACCGCCGAAGGCGCAACGGCGGCTTGCGGCTGATTCGCCACCTGCGCCTGGGCAGGAGCAGTCGCCCCAGCCACTTGTGCCGGCGGCACAAAGCCATCTGAGCCGACACTTGCCAGAAACACCCGCAACCGGCTGACACAGCTGCCGACGGTGCGGCCCTCACCCTCGCCAAACAGCACCCCGGCCAGCCGACCGTCCGCATCCAGGATCGGTCCTCCCGAGTCTCCCTGACGGGCAGGGGCGGCCAGTTCCACCAACTCGCGCGGATAACCGGCCCCGGGTGAGAGGTATTCCGTGCAGCGTCCAGCCTGGGCCCGATACGAGCCCCGGCCATAGCCGGCAATCGACAGCGGTTCACCAAGAGCCGGGTTTCGCCGGGCCAAAGACACCGGCGTTGCTGACGGCTTCCAGATAGAGATCGCGGCCAAGTCCCAGGCCTCATCAAAACGAATCACAGTGCCCGCCGACTGAAAGCCGTCCGGAAACTGCACCAGTACCGCCGAGCGGCTGTCGCGGATGACATGCCAATTGGTCAGCACCAGTCCCTGGGTTGCATTGGCATCGACGAGCACTCCCGACCCCAGCG
>RFVE01000284.1 GCA_009922585.1 Planctomycetia bacterium | reverse complement strand
ATGCTTTCAGCAGTGGAGAGTGGCGGCAGGATTGTCGGGACACGTTTAGCCAGCATCGTCTTGCCGCCTCCCGGGGGGCCGAGCATGGCCACGTTGTGTCCGCCTGCAGCTGCGACCAGCAGGGCTCGCTTGGCCGCCTCCTGGCCGCGGACGTCGGCAAAGTCGATGTCGTAGCTGGCGAAGCGGTCGAACCATTCATCAACCCGGGCCGGAGCCCTGGGAATGTCGAGCTCTCCAGAGAAAAAGCCTACCGCCTCGCCCAGGCTGGCCACTGGGATCACCTCAATCGATTCAACCACGGCGGCCTCGGTCGCGCTTGCTGCCGGCACCACCACACCCCGCAGATTTTTCTGCCGGGCGGCGGTGATTGCCATCGACAACGCGCCACGGGCAGGGCGGGTTGAACCCTCCAGCGACAGTTCACCAACCACCGCATAATCGCGGAACCGCTCGGAAGAAAATTGGCCGCTGCCGGCCAGGATGCCCAGCGTGATCGGCAGGTCAAACGTGGCCGCCTGCTTGGGGAGTTCGGCGGGAGCAAGATTGACCACAATGCGGTCGTTGGGCCGGTTGAAGCCGCAGTTGACCATCGCCCGGGCGACCCGATGGGTGCTTTCCCGGATGGCGGTGTCGGGCAGCCCGACCAGCACCGTCGTCGGCAGGGCACCGGTTGAGACATCGACCTCCACATCGACGGGCACGGCATCGACACCGAGCATCGAAAAGGTTTGCAGGCGGGCGAGCATGGGGATCTCCTGGATTGAAGGTGGGGCTGCGGGGCCTGGTCGACGAGAAGGTGAACGTCCGAACAGCGTTCTTTTTCAATAATGAACAAAAGATCATTCTCTTGTCAAGCCGCTGGCGGTGACGGATTTTTTCGACACGCCCCCGGCGACCTGCCCCCTTCGACGTCGCCCCTTTCAGAGAGTGAATCTCTGGGCGGTACACCCTGTTCGGCCATTGGTGGCTTAGGCATGAAATTGAACGCCAGTATGCTTGCGGATGGATGCTGGCGGCGGTCATCGGCCTCTCGCGGAAACAAACCAGAAAAAAGGTGTCGCGTTGCTGTCGTTTTTTGAAAGTCAATCGCTGGGGTGGCGAACCATGCTCGGCGTCGTGCTCGCCGCAACGTGTGGGCGAATGACGGTAGATGCCGCAGAGCCTCTTGCTGCAGGCCGTCCCAACATCGTCTACATCATGGCGGACGAACTGGGCTACTTCGAACTCTCCTGTCTGGGCAACCCGCATCTGAAGACGCCTCGGCTTGATCAGATGGCCGCAGAAGGAATTCGCTTCACATCGGCCCTTGCCGGCTCATCGGTGTGTGCCCCCACGCGGTGCTGCTTTCTGACCGGCAAGCACAGTGGCCACACGTCGGTTCGGTCAAATGGTGGGGGCACCCCGCTGCGGGCGGACGAGCAGACGATTGCCTCGCTACTCAAGACCGCTGGCTATGCCACCGGCGGCTTTGGCAAGTGGGGCTGCGGTGGCCGCGGGTCGACTGGCGTGCCTGAGAAGCATGGCTTTGATCTGTTTCTCGGCTACTACGATCAGGTGCACGCCCACAGCTACTACCCGCCTTATCTCGTCCGAAACAGTGAGGAGGTGCCGCTGGCGGGCAACCGGGGTGGCAGCGATGGCGAGACCTACTCGCATTATGTAATCGTTGATGCAGCGAAGAAGTTCATCCGTGATCACAAAGACGAGCCCTTCTTCTGCTACATGCCAATCACTCCACCGCACGGCATTTTTGATGTTCCCGATGATGATCCAGCCTGGATGATCTATCGCGATAAGCCCTGGCCGGAGCAGGCCCGCCGCTATGCTGCGATGGTGAGCATGGTCGATCGCCAGGTCGGCGAGGTGTTCGACCTGCTGAAGGAACTCGGACTGGAAGACAACACGCTGGTCTTCTTCAGTGGAGACAACGGCGGGGCCGACTATTTTGCGAGCAAGGAGCATCCTCGTGGAATCCACGGGGCGAACGTCAATCCGCAGACCGGCGTGGAGTATCGAGGCAAGAAGGGCAACCTTTACGAAGGAGGCCTGCGAATTCCCATGATCGCCCGCTGGCCCGGGCGGATTAAGCCCGGGCAGGTAAGTGATCTGCTTTGGTACTTCCCCGATGTGCTTCCGACCATCACCGAGCTTGCTGGCGTAGACAATCCATCAGATATCGATGGGATTTCGATTGTGCCAGAGCTGCTTGGCGAGGAGGCCAGCGGCAGACCGCAGCCGACGCACGAGTACCTCTATTGGGAAATCGGCGGGCAGACAGCAATTCGTGCTGGCACCATGAAAGCAGTTCACCCTGGCAGCAACCGTCGTTGGGAGCTTTACGACCTCGCGGCGGATCCCAGCGAAGCGAATGACCTGGCAAGCGAGCGGCCCGAGGAGCTGGCCGCGCTCAAGGCCTTAGCCGAAGCGGCCCACACGCCAGTACGGGAAGGCGAGTTTTTCGATCGGGAGATGCACGAGCGGGATCGTCGGGCCAAGTTTGGTGGCAGGAATCCCAGTGGCATGCCGGCGAAGGTCAACAGACTGCCTGCAACTGGGTTGCTACCGATGAAGCAACTGAAGATCGTCGCAGCCAGCAGCGAGTCAGATGGCAACGGGAAGCGTGCGGTCCATGCAATCGATGGTGATCCGCGGACCCACTGGCACACATCGTTTCAGCCAGAGGTGCTCACTCATCCGCATGAACTGGTGCTCGACCTTGGGGGCGAGGCAACCGTCAGGGGGATACGGTATCTCGCTCGCCAGGACAAAGGCTGGAATGGGGCGATTGCCTCGTATGAGGTGGCGGTGGCGGATCGCCCGGATGACTTTGGTGAGCCAGCTGGCAGCGGCACGTTCACGAAAAAGAAACAGTCGCAGGAGTTCATTTTTCAGCCCGTGAAGGGGCGGTATCTTCGTTTGCGCATCCTGTCCGAGGTCAACGGAGGGCCGTGGGCCTCGATTGCAGAACTGGGAATTGTCGGCGAAACAAGTGAACGGAG
>RFVE01000283.1 GCA_009922585.1 Planctomycetia bacterium | reverse complement strand
GAAAGATATCACCGACGGCACGAGCAAAACGCTCATGATGATGGAGATGCTGAAGCCAGAGACAAACGTCCAAGAGTTTCGGGCCTGGATTTGGAATGATGAGCCATCCGCCTACATGCTGATGACACGGGTGCAGCCCAACAGCACCGCTGCCGACCGGATAAATGGATTTTGCGTCAACGAGTCTGGTCGGCTGCCATGCACCACGGTGGGCCACAGCGATGTCAGCGTCGCCTCGCGAAGCATGCACCCAAGCGGTGTGCAGGTGAGTCTCTGCGATGGCTCGATCCGTTTCGTGACCGACGACATTACGCTCTCGACCTGGCAGAGCCTCTCCGGCATCGCTGACGGAGAGCAGCTTGGCGACTATTGAAACCGAGCGGCAGTCTTTCGCCGCCTGCTGCAGCGGTCACCCGGAGGAACGAACCGAATGACGACATTCCGAATCGGCAGGTGGTACCGGCAGCGTCGCTCCTGCCTGCTTGCGGTCGCAGGCTCTTTCGGCATGCTGCTGGCAGGCTGTGGAGGGCAGGGACCACTGCGGCTGCAGTTGCAGGGGACGGTGACGCTCGACGGGCAGCCCCTGCCTGATGGGGCAATCAGTTTTTTGCCGGTCTCCGGCGAAAACGGTGTCGCTGCCGGAGGGGCGATTGCCGCGGGCCGCTACCTGATCAAGGCCGGTGGGGGGCCGACACCGGGTGAATACAGAGTTGAGATTCTGCGGATGGAGCCAACCGGCGAAAAGCAGCCGGACAGCCTGGGTGACGGCGAGACCGACGTGCTGCGGAATGCAATACCGGCTCGGTACAATAAAACCAGCGAGTTGCGGGCGACAGTGACGGCAGAGGGGCCAAACCAGTTCGATTTCAGCCTTTCCACAAAGCCCGCGGCAAATTAGCCGGTTGGTTCCTGCCGCAGCCCTTTCCTCCTCCCAGCACGGCGAGCTGGCGTTGGTAAGATGTAGGACAAGACTACATTTTATAGATAGCCTGATAGCGGCTTTCGCCGATTGGTTCTTCCGAAGCAGTCAAGAACCGGCGATCGCCATTTTCCGCCACCGGCGGTCAACTGGTCCCGTAACCATGAGCGTGTGTCGCCTCTCACCATCGAATTGTTGGCTGCTGGCTGCCGGCTTGTTTGCCGCCCTGTCGACAGGGCCGGCGGCAGCGGTTTCGCCGGAGGATCTTTTCGAGTCGCGGATCCGGCCGCTGCTGGTTGAGCACTGCTTTGAGTGCCATGCTGGCGATGCGGCCGAGGGGGGGCTACGGCTCGATTCCCGGGCCGGCTTCGACGCCGGTGGCGACAGCGGCGCGGTGATCAACCCGGCCACGCCGGCCGCGAGCCTGCTGTTACAACTGGTGCGGCACGAGGTGGCCGACCGCGAGATGCCGCAAGGGGCCGACCGGCTCTCCGACCGGGCGATTGCCGATCTCGAGCACTGGGTGGCCCTCGGGCTGCCCGGCCTGCCGGCAGCGCCGGCGGCTGCCGCCGACGTCGCCGCCGAAACCTGGGCCGCCAAACTCGCCGACCGCCGCGGCCACTGGGCCTGGCAGCCGGTCGAACCGGTCGAGCCACCGGCCGCCAACCATCCGGTCTGGTCGCAGACGGCGATCGATCGGTTTCTGCTGGCCGCCATGCAGCAGGCGGGCCTCGAGCCGGCCGCTCCCGCCGATCGCGCCACGCTGTTGCGGCGGCTCACCTTGGCCCTCACCGGATTGCCGCCAACACCGGCCGAGGTCGATGCCTTTCTGGCCGAACCCTCGACCGAAGCAACGGAAAGGCTCGTCGACCGCCTGCTGGCCAGCCCCGCCTTCGGCGAGCACTGGGCGGGCTATTGGCTCGACCTGATGCGATTCGGTGAAACCGGCGGCTATGTCCGCGACTATCCGATCCCCGAGGCCTGGCGGTATCGCGACTACTGCGTGCGGGCCCTCAACGCCGACGTGCCGTATGACCGCCTTGTGGCTGAGCACCTCGCCGGCGACCTGTTGCCGCCGCGGCACAATCCGACCCTCAAGATCAACGAGGCGGTGCTCGGCACCGGCCACCTGCGGCTGATGGAAATCTCCTCGACTGCCACCGACGTGGCTCTCGAAGAGGCGCAGATGCTGGAGAGCCAGATCGACACGCTCGGCAAGGCGTTTCAAGGGCTGACGATCTCGTGCGCCCGCTGCCACGATCACAAGTTTGATGCCATCTCGCAGCGTGACTACTACGCCCTCTTCGGGACGCTCGCCAGCGGTCGTCAGACGCAGGTGGTGATCGACGACGAGGCGGTGCGGCAGACGGGCGTGGCAGAGATGACCGATCTGAAGCGGCAGCTGACCACGGCGGTCACTGCCGCCTGGCGGGAAGATCTGGCGGCGCTGGGCGACGCTCTCGCCGCCGAACTTTCGGGCGCGACAGATTCCTTAGGGATCCAGCCGACGCTTCGCACACTCCTCGACGAGGCGCAGGCGTCGGCCGAACATCCGCTGCACGCCTTTGCCGCGGCGCGGCAGGCGGCACGGGCCGGGCAGGATCCCGGGGCTGCGTTTGGCAAGGCGGCCGAAGCCGTGCGTCGGCTGGCCGCAGACCGCACCGCCAAGAATGCCGCCGCCTTTACGGTGGCCGCCGACTTCACGGCGTCGCCCGGCTCCTGGCATGCCGGCGGGGTGCTGCCCGGCACGCTCCATCAAGCAGGCAGCGATCTCGCGCTGGCCCCCGCTGGCGACGAGATCGTCGCCCGGGTGATCGGGCCGGGGGTTGCCTCCGACCGGCTCTCCCGCAAACACGCCGCGACCGTGCGGTCGGAAAACTTTCCGCTCGCCGCGAAGTTCATCAGCCTGCGGGTGGCAGGGGGCGATGCCGCGCAGATCCGCCTCATTCAGCACAACTTCCAGCAGATGGAAAACGTGGCGCACGGGGCCAAGGTGCGACACATCAACTCCCGCCTGCCGACCTGGGTGACCCTCCCCGTGGGCCACCAGGCTTCGTGGCAGGGCGGTCGGTCCTATCTTGAACTGGTCACGAAAGACGACGTCGCCCA
>RFVE01000282.1 GCA_009922585.1 Planctomycetia bacterium | reverse complement strand
CTGCACCTGAGCGCCGTCGGCCAGCACCAGCAGCACGAGCTTCCGAAATCGCAGTCGCTCTCCCGGCTGTACCGCCTTGCGGTAGAGGCTGACGCGGTTGATCTCACCGGGAAACAGCTGGACTTCAGGAACATCGACCTTGGCAAAACCCGCGTCGACCAGGGCCGCCTCCTGGCTTGCCGCACCAGGTCTCGCGGTGGGCGTCAGGGCAAAGAGCGTGCCCTGTTGAGTGACGGTCGCGTTTGTCTGCTCGATGCTCGTGCGGAGGAAGGGCAGGCCACGAACGGCCTCGGGCATTTCGTCGAGGACATAGTCACGGTCGGTAAAGAGCTTCACCCCTTGTTTCATGATCGCCGGCTGTGGCGGCGGCGCAGGCCATTCGATTCGCTGCAGCCCCTGCTGCGGCTCAAACTCTCCCACCTCCTCGAGCCGGCCGAACATGATCCGCTCCTTCCTGGAGGCGTCATGGTCACCCTGCGTCACCGTCAGCCAGATGCTGCCGGCATGCTCGTGAAACGTCGGATACTGAAACGACTGTGGGGTCTCGAAGCGATACTTCCGCTTCCATGTCGTACCGTCGCGGGAGATGTCGATGTTGAAGACGCTGCGCCCCACGCCGTTGATGCGCGTGGCTTCCTGCCAGCCGAGGTAGTAGGTGTCGCCAAACCGGTCGAACGTCGGCTTCGAATTCGCCCCGTTGGACACGAACGGAAGTTCCTTGCCGGGTGTCCACGTCCGGCCCTCGGTACTCGTCGTGAAGTGATAGTTGCCGCGATCGTTGCGGCAGATTGCCATCCAGCTGCCATCGGGCAGCCGATTGACGGCCGACTCGCTGAGCGCGGCCGACTGCGGCTCGTTGTAGTGCCCGAGGACTTCAAAGGTCGCCAGGTCGTCTCGGACGCGGGCCAGCGCGTTCTGCTGGCCGGGAAAATTGTTGAGGGCAACGTAGGTGTCACCGGCGAACGTCTTGAAGGAATCAAAGAGATAGAGCCCGAAATCTCGAGGCGGCTTGGTGAAGCCCTGGGCGGCGGCATCGGCATGAAAATGCCGGGGCTGCATGTCGAAGGTTCCCGCGGCCGTCGCGAGCTTGGCCTTGTGGATCGTGTCGGCGAACCTGCCGGTCTGCAGGTCAAAGTCGCGAAACCAGGTCTGGGCTTGTCGCTGGCCCGGCTGCTCGCTGGCAAAGTAGCACCGCAGAGTGTCGGGATCTTTCCGGATGATCCGGGGCACGAAGCAGGCGCCCACCGGCAGGGTTTCGTTGGCGAAGGCCTGCTCGCTGCGGGCGAAGGGGATCACCTCCTCGACCGCGGGCGGATCGAGGGAGACGATCGACAGGCTGCAGTAGATTTCCGCCCAGGCGGCACTCTCCCCACCCCGCACGTCATTGACCTCGGCCACGACGTAGGCCCGGTTGCCGACGCAGACGAACTCGGCGTCGTGCGCCCCCTGCACCTGCGGGGCGGTCACCTTGACCAGGCGCTGCAGGACCTGATCTCCGGCCAAGGCGGGATCCCAGTCAGTCGGCAACAGCGCCGGCTCGCTGAGCCTGTTCACCACCTGTCGCAGGCTGACGGCACCGGAGACGTCACGTCCCGCGGCCACGTCTTCCTCTCGAAACCGCGCAAGCAGGATCTCGCCGGCCCCGTTTCGGTCGCGGTCATAGGTGATCCAGACCAGGCCATCTGCGTCCTGCACGCCGTCGGGATAGGAGACACCGCCTGGCACGCCATTGGGAAAGTTCGGGCCGCCCCGTTCATCGAGCAGGAGGCCGTCATTCCAGGTTCTGCCGTCATCCGTGGAAAGCTGCGCCGTGAGATGACTACGGCCGGTGAACTTGTAGTGGTTGACCAAAAGCAGATTGCCCGACGCCAGACGGCGGATGAAGAATCGTGAATGCGGCGTGGCGATCGTGGTCGGGGCTGCCTTCGTCCATGTCCGGCCGCGGTCGGAGGAGTGACTTTCCCACAACACCTTCGCGGTGCGGATGAGCATCCACAGCCTGCCGTCGCGGAGTTCCACGATCATGTTTTCCAGTGCCGCTCCGGGCGTCTTCACAGCGCCATGCAGCGTCCACGTTTTGCCTTCATCGGTCGAGATGCCCACACCCTGAACCTGCTTGGGATCAAATCCCGCCCACGCCGCGACCGGCTCCAGTGCGTGCGTCACCGGCATGACCCATTCCCCGGTCGAGAGCACGATCGGCTTGTTCATTCGGAAGCTGAAGGGGCTGTCGAATCCGACGCGAAATTCTGCCCCCCACACCGGTGGCGTGGCATCTGGATCGGCGCAGACCCGCGCATACACCCCGTGACGGGTGCTGTCCTTGAGACTGCGATTGAAGAGATACCAGAGCCGGCCTTTCGGGTCGATCCACAGGCACGGGTCGTAGCACCGCGTGCCATCGTTGAGCGGCAAAGCCATGGCCTGCGGTGGGGAGAAGGTCTTGCCGCCATCGTCGCTGAAGGAGAGGACGACCGTGTTGTCGGGGGCAGGTTCCTTCGGGCCGCCGGTAAACCACGAGACGAACACGCGACCATGAGCGGTGCGTTCCAGGCCGGGGATGCCCTGCCAGGTACGCTTTGCAGGCCGGGATAGAAGCCGTCTTTGAAGGTCTTCAACAGGCTGACGCGATACTGGCCCGGCTTGCCTTTCTTGATGTCGTCGTAGGTGCCGACCCAGGCGATGAAGCCGCCTTTGTCCTTCGATTGCGGCGAGGCGTTGCGGAAGACAATGACGAGCCGACCATCGGGCAAGTGAATACCATGGTGCCGATCTCCGGTGAGGCCCCAGGGGGCATCCACGGCTTGGGTCCATGTCTGTCCCTCGTCGTAGCTGAACATGACAAGGCTGGTGCCGCTGCGGCGGTTCTCGCGCATGAAACAACACAGTTCATTGCCGTCGGGCGAGCGGAAGGCATACGGCTCGCACGGGTGCTTACCATCAAGCTTCGTGCCATCGCACGCGAGGACGGGCGGTGACCAGGTGAAGCCGCCATCGCGGGTGATCGATTGCAGCACTTGCAGCGTCCCGC
>RFVE01000281.1 GCA_009922585.1 Planctomycetia bacterium | reverse complement strand
GGTGCTCTAACCAACTGAGCTAATCGCCCGGGTCAACCTGTAATTCTGCCGCCCAACCGACGGCAGTCAAGCGAACCAGCTCAGCCCCCTGAAAATGGTGTGGTAGGATGAAGGCTTCGGCAATGCGGCGCGGGCCACGTTGCCGTGGAACTTCTGGCTGGATGCGACCTCGGTGAACCACTTCTTTTCCGCTCTGCAACGCTTCGAACTGCGGTCGACCGGAAAGTGGTTCTTCCTCTCGGCCATCATCGGGGTCGTCGCCGGTGCGGGGGCGATCGGCTTTCATGTCATCGGCCAGGCCGTCCAGTTCACCGCGCTGCACAAGATCGCCGGCTTTCACGCTGGTGAGGCGGCGGCGGAGGGGGCCCTGTTTGAAGAACATGCCACCACGGGCGGCAGCGGCGAAGCCGCCGGGGCTGAAACCACCGCAGCTTCAGCAGGTGAGGCTCCGCCGGAACACGACGGCTTTCAGCCATGGCTGCTCGTCGCCGTGATGGCTGCCGGCGGCCTCGCCTCCGGCCTGCTCGTCTACACCTTTGCTCCCGAAGCGGAAGGCCACGGTACCGACGCCGCCATCGATGCCTTTCACAACAAACGCGGTGAAATCCGCGGCCGCATTCCGATCATCAAGACGATTGCCTCGGCCATCACATTGGGCACCGGTGGTTCGGCCGGTCGGGAGGGGCCAATTGCCCAGATCGGGGCGGGCTTTGGCTCGTTTCTTGGCGGCCTGCTGAAACTCCCGGCCCGAGATCGCCGCATCATGCTCGCCGCCGGCATGGGGGCGGGTGTCGGAGCCATCTTCCGGGCACCACTGGCTGGGGCGGTCTTCGCTGGAGAAATTCTCTACCGCGATGCCGATATCGAAAGCGATGCCATTGTGCCGGCCGCCATTTCTTCAGCCGTGGCCTATTCCGTCTTCTGCCTCTGGCTGCCACCGTCGCTGCGGTTTGTGCCGCTGTTTGGTCCCGATATCGGCTATGAGATCGACTCGCCGTTGGAACTGCTGCCGTACGGGGCTATGGCGATCGTGTTGGCCCTCGCCGGCATGCTCTACATCCAGATTTTTTACGGGATCCATGCGGTCTTCAAAAAGCTGCCGATCCTCCCGCATCTGCGGCCGATGATTGGGGCTGCCCTCGCCGGCATGGTTGGGATCGGGCTCTGGACTGCGTTTGATCATGACCATGCCGCCCTCGCTGTTCTCGGCAGTGGGTATGGGTTGCTGCAGACGCTGTTTGGGCCGACTGCGACGGTTGGCCCGTCCACAGGCCTTTGCGATTGTTGGCATGGCCGGCTTCTTCTCCGGCTGTGCCCGGGCTCCGCTTTCCACCGTGCTGATGGTCAGTGAGATGACTGGTGGTTACAGCCTGTTGCTGCCGACCCTCTGGGTCTCAACGCTGACCTTCCTGCTGGGCCGCCGCTGGACGCTCTACATCAAACAGGTGCCAACGCGGCTTGACTCCCCCGCCCACCGGGGTGATTTCTTCGTTGATGTGCTTGAGGGCATCAAGGTTGAAAATGTCTTCAAGCGGGCTCCCAGCCTGAAGCTGATCCATGAGGGCACCACGCTCGATGACATCGTCCACGCCCTGGCCGAGTCGATTCAGCGGTACTTCCCTGTCGTTGATGCTCAGGGCAAACTGGTTGGCATATTCTCAGAAGAGGATGTCCGGGGCTATCTCTACGATGACACCATCTGGCACATAGCCAATGCCCGTGATGTCATGAACGGCAAGGTTGTCACGGTGACACCGAACGACGACCTCAATACCGCCCTGGGGAAATTCACCGCTACCAATGTCGATGAATTGCCGGTGGTCTCCGCTTCCGACCAGCAGCACTTAATCGGCATCATCACCCGCAAGGATGTGATTGCCGCCTACAACCTGCGGCGGCTTGAGCATGAAAAACTGCGGCGAGCGGCCGGGAACTTCCGTCGGCAGTCCGAGCAGGCCTGAGTCCGGCTTGTCTGGCGGCAGAGGTCGCGATACTGTGCCCAAAGCGTTGCCACAGACTGTTTGCTCTTCACGATCATCTCACCGCTGCCCGTTCAGGATTCCTTCCCATGCCCACCATCACGCTTATTGACCCCCAGAATGCCGCCCCGCCGCAGCCGCGATCTTTTTCGAGCGGCAGCCGGCTGGCTGATGTGGCCGAGGCAGTCAAGGCTGACACAGCAGGCAAATGGAAGCCGATCGCTGCCATGGTGGCCGGGAAGCTTGTTGGACTCGACAGTCTGCTGCCGGAAGAGGGCGAGCCGACGGTCGAACTGCTCGAGGCGGGTGACGCACGGGCACTGCCGGTGATGCGGCATTCGGCTGCCCACGTGATGGCCCGGGCAGTGATGCGGCTGTTCAAGGATGTCGAGCTGGCCTTCGGCCCAACCGTGGGCGATGGCTTTTACTATGACATGCGGGCCGAGCGGCCAATCACCGAAGAGGACCTGCCGAAGATCGAGGCGGAGATGCAGAAGATCATCGCCGCCGACGAAGCGTTTGAGCGGGTGGAGGTTGACCGGACCAAGGCGGTTGAGATTGTCAGTGATCTCAAGCAGCCGCTGAAGGTCGAACATATTGAAACTGGCCTGGCCGAACACCCGACGCTGTCGTTCTATCGCCAGGGTGAGTTTGTTGATCTCTGCCGGGGGCCGCATGTGCCCAGCCCTGGCTGTATCGGCGCGGTCAAGCTGACCAGTCTGGCCGGTGCCTATTGGAAGGGGGATGCCAACAACGCTCAGCTGCAACGGCTCTACGGCACGGCCTGGTTTTCTCAGGAAGACCTTGACCGGCATCTGGAGGCACTCGAAGAAGCCCGCAAGCGTGACCACAGGGTGCTCGGCAAGCAGCTTGACCTGTTCACCATCAGCCCACTCGTCGGCTCGGGGCTGGTGCTCTGGATGCCCAAGGGGGCGACGGTGCGGGGCGTGCTGGAGGGCTTCGTCCGTGAGGAACTCACTGCCCGCGGCTACGAGCCGGTCTATACGCCGCATATCGGCAAGGTCGATCTCTATAAGATCTCAGGCCACTATCCCTACT
>RFVE01000029.1 GCA_009922585.1 Planctomycetia bacterium | reverse complement strand
CGCACCGCCGCAGTTCCACCCCGGCTGTTCGTTGCTGGTAGTAGTGAAATCTTTGGGACGCGCCAGACCAACCCGGTCACCTGCGAATCAACGCTCGATCCGCAGAACCCCTATGCCCTGGCCAAGACGACCGCCTTTCGGATCGTGCAGCAGTATCGCCATGAGCATGGCCTGTTCGCCTGCACAGGCGTGCTGTTCAATCATGAAAGCCCACTGCGGCCTGCGCGGTTCGTGACCCAGAAGATCGTGACAGGGGCCTGCGAGATTGCTGCGGGTCGTCAGCAGGAACTTCGTCTCGGTGACCTCTCGATGCAGCGGGATTGGGGCTGGGCACCGGAATATGTGGTAGCGATGCAGCAGATGCTGAGCCGTGACACCCCCGAAGACTTTATTCTGGCCACCGGCCGGCCGCACCGGCTGGAGCAGTTCGTGGCTGCAGCGTTCGACGCGGTCGGCCTTGATTGGCGGGACCATGTCGTGCGGGACGAACGGTTCGTCCGCCCGAATGACGGCTCCCATCCGCTCGCCTCGGTTGCGGAGACCACCGAACGGCTCGGCTGGACGGCAACTGTACAGTTGCCTGAACTCGTTCGGCGGATGGTAGCCGCCCATCAGTCTGATGGAGTGGCCAGCGTCAGCAGGGCTGCCTGAGAAACCGTGGCCGTCTCGAGCAGAGCTGCTGGGGTTGGCTCGGCGGCCGGGGAGGCGATCAGGCCGCTATAGATGTCACCACAAATCCGCTTCATCAGCGTGGTCGATCGCAGATAGAGCGTAAAGCCATGTTCACGGCCGATGATCTTTCGGGCATCGACTGCCGAGTAGGCAACCTCGGCTGGGACCCACCGCCGTGGCATTCCGGTATACCCCAGGGCATCGACCTTGGTCTGCTGGTTCAGCAGATGGAAAAACCGCAGCCCGCAGGGGGCGAAGGCGTCACAGCGAACCGCCGGTGCGATGAAGACCAGCCGGGTTGCTCCCGGCCGATGCCGCCAGGGGCTCACCGGCAACCCTGCCTGTTCCGCCTGCAACAGGTTGTCGAGGGCCTCGAGGGTGATGAGGGCTCCAAAGCTGTACCCCACGAACACCACCGGTCGGTCGGGAGCAAGTTGCCCCAGCAGCCAGGCCAGGTAGTAGCCCTCGGTGTAGCAGCGGCGGTACTTGCTGCGGCCATCCTTGAGCAGCCGCCCATCCTGCTGGCTCGGCCAAGAATAGATCAATGTCTGCGCATTGACCGGCCCGCAGAGGCCGGTACACCGCCGGGCCAATTGCAGCCCCTGGCGTTTCGCTGAGCATGGGTCATAGCGGTTGCCGTGAATGAAGATCACTAGCGGCTGCTCGCCGGCCACGATCCCACCAAGGTCGGCCGCCTGCCAGCAGTGGTTGCTGGCGTCGTACTGCTCTACCCCCGGGGTGACCGTCTCTGGCAGCCGGCAAATGCCTGGCAGCCGCCGCGTATTCAGCAGCCAGATATCAGTCGCTTCATGACACGTCGACGGGCACGATGTCGTTGATCGCCGACCCGCCTGACAGTCCGTCAAACCGGCGGCTGGTGTGGCCCGACTAGCCAGGACCGCAAGAACGATGACAAGGACGGACTCCAGCAGCCCACGATCAGCTCGTCGGGAATGAAGGAAACCCCGGCGACAGATTCTCAGTCGGCGACGTCGCATGAAAACAGACATGTTGAATGACAGAAGCATTGCCGCCACCGGGCAGCAGCCAACCTGCCCGCGGCCGTTCCAAACAGTGCGGCATCGGCAGAGTTTGCCGAAGCTCTCCAACCGTAGCACGCGTTTCGCTCGCAAGCGTTTTTATGCTGACGGAAAAAGTTGCCGTCACGCGCCCAAAGCATGGGGTAGGGTTCAAAAGCTTCCGGCGGCTGGGTCGTCGGTTGCCGGTGGTGATGGTCAACAACGTCCAACTGCCACCCTGCGAACCCATCGCCTTCGGAGGCTTCCCCATGACCCGTGTCTTCTGCCTGCTTACGGCTATCGGCTGCCTCGCCACGCTGCCGGGTTGTAGCAGTTGCTTTGGCAACAACGGTTGCCGCCGACCCTCCTTTATGGAATTTCGCAACACCGGCCGGGGGATTTACCGGCATGAGTGCGGCACACCCTGCGACCCCTGCCAAGCTGCCCCCTGCTGCGAGCCCTGCAGCTCTCCCGCCCCCTGCTGTGAAGGCGTGATGGAGGGCGGCACCGTCATCAGCCCTGGCCAGGTCACCACAGAACCAGGGACGTTTTCCTGACCAACGGCCCCTGCCCAATGAAGGGTCGGCCTGACAATTTGATCGAAGTCCACGCCTCCCCTCTCTCCGCGACGATGCGCCGCTCTTGCCGGCCACGCATCGGGCCATGCGACACGCCGTGTGATCGCTCCCGATTCGAGCGGCCCATCGTCGCGGAGAGAAGGGCCCTTTCCTGCCGCCCGGGGCAGCTATACTCGGCGGCATGTTTGACAATCTCTCTAAGTCGCTCACCTCGGCCCTGACGTCCCTCCGCGGCCGCGGTAAGCTCAGTGAAGCCAACATGCGGGAGGGCCTGGGCGAGGTCCGTACCGCCCTGCTCGAGGCCGATGTCGCCTTCGACGTGGTCGAGGAGTTCCTCGATCGGGTCGCCGCCGATGCGGTCGGAGCGAAGGTGCTGGAGTCACTCGATCCGGCCCAGCAGCTCGTCGGCATCGTCCACCGCGAGCTGGTCAATCTGATGGGGCCGGTGGACCACACCATCCCCTTCCGGTCCGGTGAGGTGACGGTGCTGATGCTCTGCGGCTTGCAGGGCTCGGGCAAGACCACCACCTGCGGGAAGCTGGCCCGCCGCATCAAGGAGCAGGGCCAGGGCGTCATGCTGGTCGCGGCCGACCTCCAACGGCCAGCCGCCATTGAGCAGTTGGCCGTTCTGGGCGGCCAGATCGGTGTGCCTGTCCACACGCCCGACGGCCAGACCGATCCGGTCGCCGTCTGCAAGGCGGGGGTGGCCAAGGCCAAGCAGGAAGGGGCCACCGTTGTCATCCTCGACACCGCCGGGCGGCTGGCCATCGATGAGGCGCTGATGGCCGAGCTCTCACGGATCGACCGGACGGTCTCACCCGATCAGGTCTTTCTGGTGGTCGATGCAATGACCGGCCAGGATGCCGTCGAGAGCGCCCGGGCCTTCAACGAGGCCCTTGAGATCGACGGCGTGATCATGACCAAGCTCGACGGCGACGCCCGCGGCGGGGCGGCACTGTCGGTCAAGAGCGTCACCGGGGTCCCGATCAAGTTCATGGGCACCGGTGAGGGTGTCGAGGCGATTGAGGAGTTTCATCCTGACCGGCTCGCCGGCCGGATCCTTGGCATGGGCGACGTTGTCAGCCTAGTCGAGGAGGCCCAGCGGAAGTTCGACCAGGACGAGATGCAGCGGCAGGAGGAACGGCTCAAGGCGGGCGAGTTCACCTTAGAAGACTTCAAAAAAATGATGCTCCAGACCCGACGGCTCGGGCCGTTGGGCAAGGTCCTCGGCATGATTCCCGGCATGGGTGGCATGCAGGAGATGCTGGGCGATGCTGATCTCGATAAAGACGTTAACCGGCTCTTTGGCATCATCGACTCGATGACACCGGACGAACGGCGGAACCCCTCAAAGTTCATCGATCAGTCGCGGCGAAGACGGATTGCGGCCGGGGCAGGGGTGCAGCCCCAGGAGGTCAACGATCTGGTCAAGCAGTTCGACGGCATGGCCTCGATGATGAAGGGAATGGCCGGCCTCGGCATGCGAGAGCGGATGCGGGAGGTGCAGAAACTGCAGACCGCCATGGCCAACCCAGCCGGTCGGATCGGACGGCCCAAGGGCGACACCGGCAAGCGGCTGACCGCCGAACAGCGGCGAAAGCTGAAAAAGCAACGTGAAAAAGAGGCCCGCCGCCGCAAACGGGGTGCCCGGGGCTGACCGGGGCCTTGGTAGCTGGTCGCCAGAATTTCGGGAAAAAGCCGGCTCCCACCTTTTCTGCCTTCAGAACTGGTGTACCTTAGAAGGCTCGCTGCATCGGGTGATCCTGCTCCGCCGGGGTCTGCTTGCTGCTGCGATGTGAACCGAACATGCAAGTCAGCGGTCGCCGGCATTCTGCCGACGGGTCGCCCATCTCTGGAGAGCTGATATCGTGGCAGTGGTGATTCGAATGAAGCAGATGGGACGGACCCATCGCCCCTTCTACAGGATCTGTGCAGCCGACCGCAGGACCCCTCGGGACGGCCGGGTCATCGAAGAACTGGGCACCTACGACCCCAGCGTCGCTGATACCAATGCCCGCTGCACCCTCAACGCCGCCAGGGTCGACTACTGGCTGGGCGTCGGTGCCCAGCCCAGCGACAAGGTGCGGGTATTGATCAAGAAGTTTGGCACCAACGGCACCCATCTGAAGCAGATGGAAGAGGCCCGGGCCAAGCTTTCAATGCCACGCATTGTGCCCGAGGCGGGCGAGCCCGTCTTCGTGCCAAAGCCGCCGGAAGAGCCGGCTGCCGAGGGTGAGGCCACGGCGGAAGCCACCCCCGAGACGCCTGCCGCTGAAGCCACACCTGAGGCTTCGGCTGAAGCCGCTGCCGAACCTGTCGGTGACGCACCCACAGCTGACGCTACCGCCGAGGCAACACCGGCCGAGCCAGCGCCGGCGGAAAGCGAAGCCACGCCGGACGACGCCGAGACAAAGGCTGAATAGCCCAACCGAGTGAGGCCGATGCGGCTCAAACCATGCGAATCGACGTCGTCACGCTATTCCCTGAGATGTTTCAGGGCTTCCTCGAGGGAAGCCTGCTGGGGGCTGCGCAGGCGGCAGGTCTGGTCGATATCAGGTTGACCAACATCCGAGACTTTGCTCAGGGGCCGCATCGTCAGGTTGATGACAAGCCCTACGGTGGCGGACCGGGCATGCTGCTGATGCCTGGCCCAGTGGTTGAGTGCGTTGAGTCAGTGCTGGCAGACGCTCCACCCAGTCTCGCTGCCTCCAAGCCCCATGTCCTGATGCTCACTCCAGCCGGCCGGCCGCTGACACAGGAGTTGGTCGAGGAACTTGCCCGCCACGACCGGTTGGTCCTCCTCTGTGGCCGCTATGAAGGCTTTGACCAGCGGGTGACTGATACCCTCAAGCCAGAGGCGATCTCAATCGGTGACTATGTGCTCTCTGGCGGCGAGGTGGCCGCCATGGTGGTTATCGAGGCGGTGACCCGACTGATTCCGGGAGTCCTCGGTGACGCAGCAAGTGCCGATGACGACTCGTTTTCCGGTGTCGACCGTCTGGTGGAGGGCCCGCAGTACACCCGCCCCCGTGAGTTCCGTGGCCTGCGGGTGCCAGAGGTGCTGCTCTCTGGTGACCACCGCCGCATTGCTGACTGGCGACGCGAGCAGGCTCTCAGTGCCACCCAGCGCCGGGATCGGTCCCCAGTTGGCAGCGATTCGGACCTGCCGTAGCAATCAATTCACCTACACGTTTCACTTTCAGCCACCCATTGCCAGGAGCCCCCTTAGATGAGCCAGCAGATTCTCGCCCAGGTCGAAGCCGCCAGCCTCAAGCCTGACGTCGACCACTTTGAGATTGGCGACACCGTCGATGTCCACAACCGGATTCTCGAGGGCAACAAAGAGCGAATTCAGGTGTTCACGGGTGTCGTGATCGCCCGCAGTGGCGCTGGCAGCCGCGAGATGTTCACCGTCCGCCGCATTGTCGCCGGCGAGGGTGTTGAGCGGAAGTTTCCGCTGCACTCACCGAAGATTGCCAAAATCGAGGTGAAGCGGTCAGGAGTGACCCGGCGGGCGAAGCTCTATTATCTGCGGGATCGGGTCGGCAAGGCCGTGCGGCTGCGGGAGCGGCGAACCGATGCGGCCGCCAAGCAGGCTGCCGTCAAAGGCTGATTGCCGGCCGCCCAGCGAGATGAAAAGTATCGGTGGTGGCCGTTCCACCACGTCTGTTTCGACGGAGCAGCAAGGTGGCCGGACGGGCTGAACTCGGCCAGCGGGGTGAGGACGAGGCAGCCCGCTATCTGAAGCGGCTGGGGTATCGAATCATCAGCCGACGCGAACGGGTGCTGCGGGGCGATATTGATATTATTGCCCTCGATGGCCGGACGGTTGTCTTCGTTGAGGTGCGGTCCCGCAGCAGCACCGCCCACGGCCACCCGGTGGAAACAATCGACCAAAAGAAGCAGCGGCGGCTGGTCGATCTGGCCAATGCTTACATCCGGCGGCACCGACTGGAGGACTGCTCCGTCAGGATTGATGTGGTAACCGTCACGTTCGAAACTCCCGTTCCCCAAACCCGCTGGCGGTTGCGGCAGCCCCGGCCTCTGGTGGAGCACTTTCAGAACGCGTTCGACAGCCCCTGGTAGTCCGTCGGTGGAACGACTTGCCCGGGAATCAAATCGATGAGTTCTGCAGCGGTGGTGAAGACTCGCAGCCCGCCGGCCGGCAAAAGACCAGCAAGCCGCCCGAGCCGCTGCTCGACCTTCGGCCAGGGCGTATGGCTGGCTACTCGCCGAATGGCCACCCCGGCAAGACGTCCCGGACGCTTTCTGGCCACTGCGGCATAAACGGCCGGATCACGTTCGCCGGAATCACCAATCAGGATGAATCGCCGCTGGGGAAAATGATCGATGATGCGGATGATGGATGCCTGCTTCGATCGTTTCGCTGAGGGCAGCCTGCCCAATGGGGTGGAATCCTTCAGCCGAAACAGCCGCAGATGCATTGAGCCACTAGGCAGTCCGACCGTGTCAAAAAACTGCCGCAGGCTCACGGCCAGCTGCCAGGGACTGGCCGACACATAGTGAAAGGCAACACCGCGAGAGGCCCAGTCGCGATAAGCCGCCACCATGTCGGGCACGGCGGCAAACTCACGCAGGAGTGTGTTCGCCAGAAGCTCATGGCGGTCGGCGACATTGGTAATCTTGATGGTGTCGTCGATGTCAGAGATGACCGAAAAGCCCTCTCGGTCGACTAGTTGCACTTCACCGGCGGCTTGGTCGGCAATGGCCGGCTCGTAGCGATCACGCACGAGGGCAAAGGGAAGCCGCCAGCCGCTGGCTGTCTGCATTGCCGACGCGGCAATGGTGGCCTGATCAAGATCAAAACTGGCTTCGAAGTGACCGGCCCGGTCCGACACCCCGACGCTGATGGTGCGATCTCCGAGCCTGATGTGAACCGGCTGGCCGGCAATCCGCTGAAACAAAAAAGCCTCGGCCCGATCTTGGAAAATCGGTGACGAAAGCTGCGTCTCATTGAGTCGCAGCAACCGCTTAAAAACAGCCACCGCCATCGTTCGCCGCCGGCTGTCTGGCGGCAGCGGCCGCGACACCATGCCACCGACCGTCACCCGCCAGGTACCAATTGCATCGATCCTGCGGGCGTACGTCGGGAAAAAGACGATCATGACAGATGTGCCGCTGGAACCGGCGGGCGCGGGCTGCCGCAACTTGCAATGACAGCCAAGACCATTCTAATACTTGATCGGCCTCGACGTTGCATCACAGCCGATGAGAGACAGGCAGACATCAAAACCGCACAACAACCGGAGAGACAGGATCTATGGGAGTAAAGAAATCAGGGAAGGGACGGCGAAAGATGGGTCAGAAGAAGCGGCGGATGCGGGCAAAGATCCGTCACCGCAAGGGCTGATTCTCCTGGGGATGCCCCTCGGGCCTACGCTCAGACTTGAATTTTTCTTGCCGCGCTCAGCCCATGGTGTAGGGTTTCGAGGCCTCACGGACAGTGCCGTGGGCCGACCCATCCACACCATGGCGGCCCCTGTTCGGTCCGCCTGTCTCAGGAGGACGGATCGATGCGGAGGACGCAGTGGATCTGCCGGGCCTTAGCGTGTGTGCCAGTTGTGCTGGCCGCCGCAGGGCTCACCGGCTGCAAGAGTCTCTCGGAGCGATACATCGCTTTTGAGGTCTGGAAATACGAACGGTGCTTCGGCCATCTGCCCCCCGGCTTCACGCCTGCCGGTGCCATTCCCCCGCCAATGGCAGCCCCGGCAGCGATGCGGCCCTGCAGTGCTCCCGCCTGCCCACCCTGCGGAATGGTCGACCCGTGTAATTCATGCGGAGGTGGTGTCCCAATGGCCGGTGGCATGATGCCGACGCAGGCGAGCATGCCGCAGCCAGTGCGCGCCAGCAAACCGGTGGTGATCTCAGACGAGGTCGTGTTGCCGTAACGGGGCCTGATCAGGCGGGTGTCTCAGCGGCGGCAGGGAAGCGACGGGCTTCAACATCCTGCCGCCAGGTTGAGACAGCCTCAGTGATGGTCGTCTTGAGGTCGGCATACGACCGGACAAAGCGGGGCACCCGGTCAAGCGAGAGCCCAATCAGGTCGTGCAACACCAGTACCTGCCCGTCACAGTCGGGTCCCGCCCCGATGCCGATGGTCGGTACAGCGAGGCTGGTGGTGATCTCGGCGGCGACGGCGGCGGGAATGCATTCAAGGACCACCCCACAGGCACCCGCCTCTGCAGCAGCTGCCGCGTCGGCCAGCAGCTGGTCACGGTCCCGTTGCATCCTGTAGCCGCCTAGTTGGTTCACCGCCTGCGGCCGCAGCCCGACATGCCCCATCACGGGAATGCCGGCGGCGACGATGGCAGCGATCACCTCCCGCTGACCGGCGGTACCCTCGAGTTTGATCGCCTGGCAGCCGGTTGCCTGCAGAATGCGAGCCGCCGATTCGACGGCGGTGCGGACACCGAGATGCTGGAGCGGAAAGGGAAGATCAACCACCACCAGTGCGCGGGAGACTCCCCGGGCGACAATCTCACCGTGGTAGATCATCTGGTCGATCGTCGCGGCAATCGTGGTCGGCCGACCAGCCACAACCATCGCAACACTATCTCCCACCAGCACGCAATCGACACCGGCCGCATCGACCAGCCGGGCGGTCGGCCAGTCATAGGCGGTGACCATGCTTAACGGTCGGCCTGCCTGCTTGGCGGCGGCCAGGTCACGGATGGTCAGCCGGCAGGCGGATTGCTCAGGCATTGGCACAGGAACCAGATTGGCTCAGAAATCCTTCAGGAAGTCATCGATATCATCATCATCAGCGGACTGGCCACTGGGCCGCTCATCATCGGCCTCGGCTTCAAGTTCCTCCGCATCGTCGGCTTCAAGCTCGACCAGCGGCTCAGCGTCAGCCTCTGCCTCTGGCAGTTCGTCATCGGGCTCAAGAAAGAAGTCGTCGGCCTCTGCAGCCGAGATTGGCTCAGCCTCAAGCTCAACAAGTGATTCAAATGATTCGGCTTCAAGTTCGGCGGCAGTGTCGAGCTCAAGTTCAACCAGTGACTCCAGTGGCTCGGCCTCAAGTGCAGGCTCGAGCAGTTCAGCCTCCGGTTCAGCCTCGAGAAAGTCGATCGGTTCTGCCGCGTCAACCGGTGGCTGGGCAACCGACCCCTGATACTCGACACGGAAAATAAGGCCACCAAGCGAGAGCAGGCTACCAGATGGAACACGGGTTTTGGTCCGACTCGGCAGCATGGTGCCCTTGAGCATAGTGCCGTTGGTTGACCCGAGGTCGCGAACGTAAACAGTGCCATTCTCTTCCAAGAGTTCACAGTGCCGCCGGCTGATCCGGCCGTGGGGAATCCGGAAAGTGGCTTTGTCGCCCCGGCCGATCACCAGCGGCAGTTTCAACTCAAATGTTTTCGGGGTTTTTCCCCTCTTTGACTTAAAGAGAAGCCGCAATTTCATCAGTCAACCCGCACGTCCCGAAGGAAACCAGAACGACGATTATTCCTCCTCGGGGCAGCTTTTCCAAATGCCCCTGTCTGCTGACCTTGCGACGACCCCCTCGCGCCCGCAACCACCGAAAGTGTGTGCATGCGGGTGTAGCTCAGTTGGTAGAGCACCACGTTGCCAACGTGGTTGTCGTGGGTTCGAATCCCATCACCCGCTCTGCCCGGTGGTTTTGCCAGGACGGTTCAGCGGCGCTGGTGCCATTTGGCCGCCGCTGTGATCCCGGGCGCCGTTCGGCTGGGCCGAACGGCGGATGGCTGGGCCGGGCGCTGTCCGGCAGGTCTGATGGCAAAAACCATCGGCCAACAGCCTTAGTCTCGTCCGTCCCACCTCCCTTTTAATAAAACCGATGTCAGACGAATCCTCCGCCGTCCTCGAACCGCAGATCCTCAAACTCGACATTACGGTTGAGGAACTCTCAACCTGTCAGCGGAAGGTGAAGGTTTCCATCCCGCGGGAAGAAATCGACCGCTATCACGAAGAGGCGGTGGGTGACCTGATGCCGACCGCACTGCTACCCGGCTTCCGCCCCGGCCGGGCACCGCGGAAGCTTGTTGGCAGCCGCTTCAAAACCGAACTCGGCGATCAGATTCGCTCCAAGCTACTTAACGACGCCCTCACTCGGGTGACCGAACAGGAGAAGCTTGCTCCAATCAGTGAGCCTGATCTCGACGTCGCGGCGGTCATCCTGCCTGATGAGGGGCCCATGACCTTCGAGTTCACAATTGAGGTCCGGCCCGAGTTTGAGCTTCCTGAATGGAAAGGGCTGGCCATCAAGCGACCGGCCCGCGAAATCGATGAGGCCGATGTCGAGGAAGCCCTCACCAATCTGTTGCGGGAGCGTGGTCGATTGGTGCCCGCGAAGGGCTCACCGCAGCCCGGCGACCTTGTGGTCGCCAATCTCCGGTTCAGCGGGGCCGATGGCAAACTTCTCTCACACGCCGAAGAGATGGAGATTGTCGTCCGGCCCAAACTGTCACTCGCCGATGCCGAACTCGATGGCTTTGCAGACCTTGTCGCCAAGGCCAAGGCGGGAGAAACCGTCAGCTCGCAGCTGACCGTTTCTGAGGAGGCTGCGGTGGAATCACTGCGTGGCCAGACCGTCACGATGGAACTGGAACTGCTCGACCTGAAGCGGTTCGAGATGCCCGAACTAACGCCCGAACTGCTCGGCGACCTGGGTGACTTTGAGACGGCCGAAGACCTCCGCGAGGCGATCCGCAAGCAGTTGGAGAACCAGCTGGGTTGGCATCAGCGGAAGCAGGTGCGGCAACAGGTTTCAGACTCGTTGACCGCCTCGGCCACCTGGGAATTGCCCCCCGATTTGCTGCGGCGACAGAGCCAGCGGGAACTCGAGCGTTCGATCCTCGAACTTCGCCGCAGTGGCTTCGATGACGATTCCATCCGCCGTTATGTCAATGAACTGCGGCAGTCGGTGATGGCCAGCACAGCTCGGGCCCTGAAAGAGCACTTCATCCTCGAAAAGATTGCTGAGGCAGAGAAGGTCGCCGACTCACCTGCTGATTACGACACCGAGATCCGCGCAATTGCCGCCCAGTCAGGCGAATCACCCCGCCGGGTGCGGGCCAGCCTGGAACGTCGGGGGCTTATGGATGTCCTCCGCAACCAGATCATCGAACGCAAGACGATCGATCTGATCACCTCTGAGGCAACATTTACTGACATTCCGTTCGAATTTCCGAAGCCGGATGCAGAGGCGATCGACCATGCCGTCTGCGGAGTTGCCGCAGGTGAGGACGAAATTCCCACAACCGCGGTTGCTCGCGAGAGCGAGTCCGAGTAATCACTCGGTCTTGTCCTTCTATTTATCAATCGCCCACCCGAGAGCCCCTTATGCCAACCCCCTGGTTCTCCCAGTTTTCCAATTCCGGCCAAGCTTCTAGCCCAGTTGCCCCCCTTGCTGCCAGTGCCCACCGCGACTATCAGCGGCAGCGGCAGATGACCCTGGGAGATCTGCTGCTGGAAAACCGAATCATTCTGCTCCAGGGCGAAATTTATGACGGCAATGCCAACGAACTGGTCATGAAATTGCTCTACCTGCAGAGTGAAAACCGGCGGAAAGACATCCACTTCTACATCAACTCACCGGGTGGCAGTGTCACCGCCACCATGGCGATCTATGACACCATGCAGATCCTCTCCTGCCCCGTGGCTACCTACTGCGTCGGGTTGGCCGCGAGTGGCGGGGCGGTACTGCTCGCCGGCGGTGAAAAGGGCAAACGGTTCTCTCTGCCCCATGCCAAGGTGATGATCCATCAACCCTACGGTCAGGTCGGTGGCCAGATCAGCGACATTGAAATTCAGGCCGACGAGATTCTTAAGACCCGCAGTGTGCTCAATCAGATTCTTGCCAACCATACAGGTCAGCCGATCGAACGGATTGCCAAGGACACCGACCGAGACCGCTACCTCAACGCCACTGAGGCCAAAGAGTACGGCATCGTCGACGACATTCTCAGCAAACCCCCGGTCGAGGACGAACCCGATCTCGACTGATCATTCCCCGCACTCTGGAACCTTCGATTCATGCCCCTGATTCCCTACGTCATCGAAAAGAGCGGCCGCGAAGAGCGGGCGATGGATATCTACAGCCGTCTGCTGAAGGACCGGATTGTGTTCCTCGGCACACAGGTCAACGATGAGATGGCCAATGCCATCGTCGCCCAGATGCTCTTCCTCCAGACCGATGACCCGAAGAGCGATATCCACCTCTACATCAACTCCCCGGGCGGCAGTGTCACAGCCGGACTGGCAATCTACGACACCATGCAGTTTGTCACCTGCGATGTGGCGACCTATTGCATTGGTCAGGCCGCCTCAATGGGGGCAGTTCTGCTTGCTGCCGGTACTGCTGGCAAACGCCGGGCCCTGCCGAATGCCAGGATCATGATCCATCAGCCCCTTGCGGGAATGGAGGGCACGGCTGAAGAGATCATGATTCACGCCAAGGAATTCCGGAACGTCAAAAGCAAGCTCAACACGATCCTGCTGAAGCACACGGGTCATCCTCTCGAAAAGATTGAGGAAGACACTGACCGGGACCGGTTCATGTCGGCGCAGGAGGCGTGCGACTACCGGCTGATCGACGAGGTGATCGAACAGATGCCGACCGGAGGGTGACCCCGGCCAGAACATGCGTGAGCCGCAAGGAGGCGGGTCATGAGATTGTGCACATGGTTATCGGCCCACCGGGTCGGCTGGATTGCGATGCTCGGCGGCAGCAGCCTGATCGGGCTCGTCACCGGCTGTAAGACTGACGTCCACAGCCAGCTACTCGAACGCGAACTGCGGCTACAGGAAGATCAGATCTACTGCCTGCAGGACAAGCTGGAAAGCAAGTGCTATCAGCTCGATCAGCTGGCTGACGAAAACGCCTCGCTCAGGCGGCAATTGGGCATTGTCGATAGCAGCCCGGCTGGGATGCCAGCTAAGGCATCAGCCCCCGCGTCAAGTCGTGGTCCGACGCCTGCGGCACCACTGCTGGTGCCGCCTGCTATCGAGGTGCCAGCGATCGGTGGCACTGACGACGGCCCCAGCTTCAGCCCGCCAGCGTCCCGATCGGGAAGCCCTTCCAGCGGCGGTGAAAAGCTGCCCACCCCCGGTGGCATCGCCCCACCCACGCTTGAGGGCGTGCCGCCACTGCCGCAGGAATCGGGCAGCCGCGGTGCCAGCCGGCCGATTCGCCAGCTTTCTTTCGTTGAGAGTGTGGCGGATGAGGCCGCACTCACTCACCTCGTAATCAACCGGTCCAAGACCATCTGCTATGACGCCAATGATGATGGCATCTCGGAGGGTCTCACCCTGGTCATCGAACCGCGGGACGCTGACGAACGGCTGGTGGCTGTGGCCGGTGATCTCGCTGTGACTGTTTACGAGCCACCCCTCCAAGCCCAGCAGACCGATCCAGGGCGACCACTGGCCCAATGGAACATTCCGGCGGCAGAGGCGATGCAGCATTTCCGCCGCACCTCACGGTCACGTGGTCTGCATTTTGTGCTGCCCTGGCCGGCAGCGGCACCGGGTAGCCGACAGGTACGAGTGGTCGCACAGTTGACCCGCTTCGACGGCAGCCAGCTTGAGACCGAAACCGTTGCCAGCGTGCAATCAGCCGGCGTCGATTGATGCCATCCAGAGCGAGAGAGGCCCTGCTTTACTGCTTCTACTGAGGGTATTCAGGCAGCACCACAATCCCCAGACTTCCGCCTATTGATAGAGCGGCTTCGCGGGCACCAGCAAAGAAGCCCATGCTTCAGAGCCCGAAGCGCAAGCTGAGGGAAACCGCGTTTTTTGTTCACCGCAACGCATTTCCTCGACTCGTGCCTCGGGCTTCCCAGAGTTCACTTTCGCGAAGCGAAACACAAAAAGTCGCGACCGGGACTTCCCATGGGCTTCGATTCGCCAATGCCCCAGGAGCCTATCCCGGCGAACCACACGGCCGTCGTTGCGATTGCCGAGAGACGCCTAGAGCCCTTTGTCCTCAAGGAACTTCAGCAGATCGGCCACCCTGTTCGAGTAGCCCCACTCGTTGTCGTACCAACTGACGACCTTCACGAAGTTACCCAAGCCGATCGTATCGACCGCAGAGAAGATCGAACTATGAGGATCACCCTTCATATCGGTCGAGACCAACGGCAGATCGGTGTACCGGAGGATGCCCTTCAGCGGGCCTTCTGCTGCCGTCTTCATGGCAGCATTAATCGCCTCAGGCGAGGCTTCTTTGTTGAGGGTGGCGGTGAAGTCAACGACACTGACCGTCGGAACAGGCACCCGGAAGGCCATGCCGGTGAATTTGCCCTGCAATTCAGGAATCACCAGCCCAACCGCCTTGGCCGCCCCAGTACTCGAGGGGACGATATTGAGGGCGGCGGCCCTGGCATCGCGGAGATCCTTGGCGGCGGTGTCAACTGTCTTCTGCGAGTTGGTGTAGGCATGCACCGTCGTCAGCAGGCCGCGGTCAATGCCAAAGGTCTCGTGCAGCACCTTGGCCACTGGGGCCAGCCCGTTGGTGGTGCAGGAGGCGTTGGAAATGACGTGGTGCTTGGCGGGGTCGTACATGCCGTCGTTGACACCCAGCACGATCGTCAGGTCTTCGTTCTTGGCCGGGGCCGAGATCACCACCTTCTTGACGCTGTCCCGCTTGTGGGCCACTGCTTTGGTGGCGTCGGTGAAAAAGCCGGTGCTCTCGACCACGATGTCAACATTCTGAGAACCCCACGGAATCGCCCCTGGATCTCGCTCGGCGAAGACCTTAATGGTGTGACCATCGACAACGAGGTCATTGCCGTCGGTTTTCACCTCAGCCTTCAGGGGCCCGTAGTTGGAGTCATAGGCGAGCAGATGGGCATTGGTCTTGGCGTCGGTGAGATCGTTGAGGGCAACTACCTGAACGTCACCGTCGAGGCCAAACTTTTCACAGATGGCCCGGTACGTAAGCCGCCCAATCCGACCGAAACCGTTGATGCCGACGCGAATGGACACAGCAATACTCCTGCTACGAGACTTCAAACCGGGCAGTTTTCGGGGTGCCTTCGGGCACCGCCACCACCGACATTCGCCCGGACTATACACGCGCCCCACCCCTCGGCTCAATCACTCGCGGGTTTTCGTTTGCTTCCGTTCGGTTTTTTAGGAGGCCGTTTCCGGAGCGTCGGGGCTGCCCATGCCATTTCGCCGGACGTTCGCTCCGGGCCTCCTGCCCTGCACTCACTCGACGGAAACCTCGCTTCGCCATCCAGGCTGCGCTCAGTTTCCGACGCCCCTCGATTGGCATGGGCAGCCCCTCATCCACGAAGATTCGCACCAAACCTTCGGGGGATGGTCGGCTGGTTGAGCTACCTGCTGATTGTCGCTGCCCTGCTGGCCGCACCGCAGGCGAAGGCCGACGACGACGAACCGCCGCTGCCGTTTCACCAGCTCGTTGAGCAGGTCGCCTTCCTCCGGCAAGCCGGGGCCCCTTATCTGCCCGGCCGCAACCCCCGCGACCGCGACGGCGACCCGCTGGCCGGCGATGACGACCCCGACCGCAACGCCCCGCGGGCCTGGACCCGGTTTCTGGCGCGGGCCTTCTCCGACCCGGTCGATCCCCAAACCTCGCTGGCGGAACCCGACATCCGCGAGCCGGGGCCCGACTCCTCCGACTTTCCCAACAGCCCCTACACCCTGCCACGGGGCTGGAACTACCTTGAAACCAGCCCCATCAACTACACGGGCAGCATTGGGAACTTCCAGCCGGAAAGCTACAACTGGAATTTCCTGCTCCGCATGGGACTCACCGACCGCGTCGAATTCCGCCTGTTCGGCAACGGGCTGACCTGGGTGGATGCGGGCCTTGGCGAGCCGGCGATCACCGGCTTTTCACCCCTGGTCTTCGATACCAAAATCCATTTTTTTGATGAGAACAAGGATCTCTTCATTCCCGCGACCGGAATGGAGGTCTACGTGCAGACCCCCTGGGGAAGCCCTGCCTTCGACGGTGGTACGCAACCCGGCTTCACATTGCTGTTTCTCAACACCCTGCCTTGGGGTTGGGAAGTGAACTGGAACGTCGGTCTTGTTGCCGAGGAGAGCCCGAATGGTGGGCTGATCTTCACCGACACCGTGCAGTGGTCGTTCACTCGCGGCATCACCGACCGGCTGGCAATCTTCTTGCAGGGCTTTCAGAATCAGGCTGCGTTGCCGCGAATTGCCAGTCAGACTGTTCTCGGTGGCGGCATGGTGCTCAATCTCAGCCGGCGGTTCACGGTCTTTGGCAGCTACAACGCCGCCACCGACACGGCAGGGCCGGCATCGACGTATTACATCGGTGGGGCGGGTGCCTTTTGACAGGGCCGACTGCTTTCTGCAATCCTGTTGCAATGGAAAATGCTGTTTCGTCACCTGTTGCCGCCGCTCCACCGGTCATCGCGCTGGCAGCGTGAAGATCGCCGGCATCGATATCGTGAAATTGGCCGAGCCAATGCGGGATCGGCTGCGGGCTGACCGAGTCGGGCTGGTATTTCAACAGTTCAATCTGCTGCCAGGCTTCACTGCACTGGAAAACGTCCTCGTGGCAATGGGCTTCGGCTCGCGGCCAGCCGACCGCAGCCGGGCCGAGGCGTTGCTCACGGCTGTTGGCCTTGCCGACCGGCTGCACCACAAGCCGGCGGCCCTGAGCATCGGCCAGCAACAGCGGGTGGCGGTGGCCCGAGCGCTCGCCAACCGGCCACGGGTGCTGCTGGCCGACGAGCCAACGGCCAGCATCGACCCGGCCCATCAGCAACAGGTGATCGACCTGCTCCAGACCAGCTGCCGTGACGAGCAGGTCTCACTGGTGGTGGTCACCCATGCGCCTGAAGTGGCGAAGCAGTTTCCGGTGCGGTATCGGCTGGAGGACTTCAACCGGGCCGCAGCGACACACGCCCCGGCCACCACCCAGTCAGCTTCGACAGGAGGCCAGCGATGAGCCTCTTCGGCATTGCCTGGCGGAACATCCGGCAGCGAGCCATGACCAGCGGCCTGACCGCGCTCTCAATGGCCCTCGGCGTGGCACTCGTCGTGGCAACACTGGTCACCGGCGGGGTTGTCAAGCAGGCATTCGAGTCTGGGGCGGGGCTGGGTTACAACATGATCATCGGCGCCAAGGGCAGCCCGTTGCAGCTCGTCCTCAACAGCGTTTACCTGATCAGCAAGCCGATTGAGAACATCTCCTGGCAGACCTACGAGCAGTTCCTCCCGGGCAGTGCGCGGGCTGACGGTATTGACGGCACCTTCGCAGCCAGTACTCAGACGGCCGTGCCGATCTGCATGGGCGACTACTTTCAAGGCCACCGAGTGGTTGGCACCAACGCCACCTACTTCGACCGACTCTCGCGGGGCGACGGCCAGCCCTTCCGATTCAGTGCCGGACAGAACTTCTCCGACGATGACCTCTACACAGCTGTCCTTGGCAGCCAGGTGGCGGCCACTCTGAAAATTTCTGTCGGCGATCAGATCGCCCCAACCCACGGCGCTGATGACGGCAAAGTCCATGACCCGTTCCGGGTGGTTGGCATCCTCGACCGCACCGACACGCCAGTTGACCGCGGCGTCTACGTCAACATGGAAGGGTTCTATTTGCAGGAAGGGCATGCCAAGCCAGTCGAAGAAGACGCCGAAGCCGACGACGAAAAAAACGCCGAACCAGACCGGCTACCCGATGGCCGGCTGCCCTACAACCAGCGGGAAGTGACGGCGATTCTGCTGGAGACCGCCTCGCTACCAGGGCTGCCAGCAGAACTGACGGCGATGGGCCTGCGGAATGCCATCAACGAGGGTCGCGATGCCCAGGCCGCTCTGCCGATTGCTGAAATCCGTGTCCTCCTCGACCTGTTTGTCAGCCCACTTGAACTCCTGCTGCTCCTGGTGACCACGCTGGTGGTGATCGTCTCGGCCATTGGCATTCTGGTGAGCATGGTCGGATCCTCCCTGGAACGCAGCCGCGACGTGGCAATCATGCGGGCCCTGGGGGCCCGGCGAGGCGTGGTGCTGGCAACGGTGCTGGTTGAGGCGATCCTGCTGGCGGTCGGCGGCGGCGGTCTGGGCTGGCTGCTGGGCCACGGGGTGGTCGGCCTGATCGGCCCCTGGATCGCCACCAACGCCGGGGTTTCAGCCGGGTTTTTCTCATTCACACCGGCAGAACTGCTGCTGGTGCCGTTTCTGATCGCCTTGGCGATTCTGGCGGCCCTGCTGCCGGCAATCGCCGCCTACCGCACCGATGTGGCCCGCTGGCTGGGGTAACGCACCCCGGCAGAGATCCGGCCTTATGCTGAATGCGTGCCGCCACTTTGGAACTCGCTCACCCTATACTCATAGTATGAATTGGTTCCTGCGACACCTCGGATCATGCCTGCTGGCCCTCGCGGTGGGCGTGGCAACAGCCAGCCTTGCCGAGCGGGCGACTGCCTGCCCGTTCTGCGCGGCGGTGTCGCTCACCTTTGCCCAAGAGATTGCCCAGAGCGAGGCAGCGGTGATCGCCCAGCTGGTCGAACCGCCTCCTGCCTCGGCACTCGGGCCGGGAGCTGAGGGACCGCTGCCCAAGGGGCGGTTTCGGGTGGTCGATGTGCTCAAGGGCGACGATCTGCTGCAAGTCGCCGGCCTGCTCGGTGGCGACCAGCTGATCGAGACGATTTTGCTGGAAGAGAAGCCTGCCGGTGCACTCTTTCTGATCATGGGTGTCGAGCCTCCCGAACTGCTCTGGTCGAGCCCGATTGCCGTCAGCGATCGGGCAGTGGCTTACCTGAAAAAAATCGGTGGTCTGCCCGAGTCGGGGGCAGATCGGCTCGCCTTCTTTCAGCAGTACCTCGAGGACGAGGACGACACGCTCGCTCGCGATGCCTATGACGAGTTTGCTGTTGCGCCATATCAGGACGTCCAGGCCCTTGAGAACCGGATGGACCCGACCAAGCTGATGCAGTGGATCGAGACAGCGGGTGTCCCGTCCAACCGACGGCGACTCTATGCCACCATGCTTGGTGTCTGTGGCACCCCGGCTGATGCCAACCGGATCGAACGGATCTTACTGGGGGAAGATCTGGGGGACGATGCAGCCGACCTACGGAGCGGCCTTGATGCCCTGATTGCCTGCTATGTCGTGCTACGGGGGCCGACCGGCCTCGATCTGATCGACAAGCTGTTTCTCGACCGGAAGGGCCGCGACGTTCCCTTTACCGAAACCTATGCCGCCGTCATGGCCCTCCGCTTCCTCGGGGAGGAGTCTGATGTGGTGCCCCGCGAGCGGGTACTCGAGTCGCTGCGGCTACTGCTGAATGAACCGAAGCTGGCTGATTTGGTGATAGCCGATCTGGCCCGCTGGGGCGACTGGTCGGTGATCGACAAACTGGTGGCCATCTACACCGATGCAACCCCGGAAAACTTGTTCGTGCGGGAGCCGATCGTCAACTATATGAAGGCCTGCCCGTTGCCAGAGGCAAAGGTCGCGATGGAGAAACTTCGCGAGATCGACCCAGAAGCGGTCCGCCGCGCCGCGACCTTGGCCGGATTGGCAGGCCTGACAGCTGCTGGACCAGCCGGTGAAACCGCGGAAAGTCCAAACGGCTCACCAGCCCGGGTGGCCGAGGTCGTGGCCGATGACGTCGAAACCGATGGCACGATGGTCGTTAGTCCTGGCGTGCGGCCGACCGCTCCCTCATCTGCGGGCAAGCCAGCCGCCGACACACCACCTGCCACTGCCGATCAGCCCGGTGCACCAGTGTTCCGTTGGGCCTTCTGGGTAGCGGTGGTCGTGGTCATCGCTTTCATCTCACGGGCGGTACTGCGATCGGGCCGGTCAGGCTCGCCACAGTGAACCGTATCTTTTATTCAAGGCAGTGACGGTGATGGCATCAGGACTCTTCGACTCGCCTGCGACGGCACTCCGCGGGCAGGAGGTGGGATCCGACGAGCATGCCTACCGAGCCCTCGCCGGCACGGCAATTGCCGCCGGTACGCTGGCGTTGCTCTCCCCACTGGCCTTCGTCGACTGGTGGCTGTTGGCCGTCCCCGCCATCGGCATCATCCTTGGTCTGGTCGCCTGGCGGGACATCACCCGCCGGCCCGAGGCTCTCACCGGGGTGCGGCTGGCCATTGCCGCAACGCTTGTCGCGTCGGTCTGCCTGGTGGGTGGAGTTGGCTTCCTGTCCTGGGTGTACGCGGCCGAGTTGCCGGAGGGGTTTGAACGGATTCACTACGGACTGCTGGAGCCACCCGAGGGGACCCCGGCGGCGTTCATCCCTGAATCAGCTCGTGCAATCGACGGCCATAACGTGCTGCTGAAAGGCTACATGTATCCGGGCAAGCAGCAGCACGGCATTCGCCAGTTCCTCTTGGTTCGCGATCAGGGAGACTGTTGTTTTGGAGGCAATCCGAAGATCACCGACAGGGTGCTGGTCCATCTTGAGGACGAGAAAGGGATCACCTACACGCCGCGGCAGAAGAAGATCGCCGGTCGCTTCGTGGTCCGTCCAACCGCCGGCCGCGACGGCATTGAAGGGGGCGTGCTGTACCATCTTGAAGACGCCTTCACCCGCTGAGGCGGTAACCGGCTGGCTGGTCGGAGCCTGTCTGGTCGCAGCCATCACCGGCTGTGGACCCGCTGAACAGCCGACACCGTCCACCGGGTTCACAACCGGCACAGCGCGGCAGCCGACCGGTGGCCGAGTCACCGCTCCTGGCATCCGCGACATCTCCTTCGATGACATCACCTTCGAGATGGAGCAAGGGGCGGCTTTCAGTCGGGAGCTGCTGCCTGAGCGGGTGACCGATCTGGCCGGTAGCCACATTCGGATCCGAGGTTACATCCTGCCAAGCTTCCAGCAGTCGGGGCTGACCCAGTTCGTGCTTGTGCGGGACAACATGGAGTGCTGCTTCGGACCGGGAGCGGCGCTTTACGACTGCATCGTCGTCTCGATGCAGCCAGGCCGGTCCACTGATTTTTCTGTCCGACCGGTTGCCGTCACTGGTGTCTTCCGCCTCAAGGAACTCATTGGCCCTGACGGCAAACACCTGGCGATCTATGCCCTTGATGGCGAGGAGGTCCGTTAGGTGCGGTCACCTGCCTGCCTGCCGACGATGGAATTTGTTCGGCGTGGTCTGCTGACCACGCTGCTGCTCGCGGGAGGGGCTCTGGGTGCAACCGCAACAGCCTGCCCTTTTTGCGGTCCGGTGCCTGAACCGCTGGCAACGCGGCGGGCCCGATCGACGACCGTTGCCATCGCTGAAACAGTCGGACCGGCAACCGTGGCAGCCGACGGCAGCCGACGGCAGCGGTTGCAGCTGCTCTCCGTGTTCCCGACGATCGGCAACCGGGTGGAACCGGCTGAACCCGACAGGCTGCCGGTGCTAGCGACGGTCACGGCCGAATTCAACGGAACGGCCCTGCTGTTCGAAGCTGAGGCCGGCAACTGGCAGGCCCTCGCTGCTGATGAGCTACTGATCGGCTATTGCCTGACCGCTCCAGCACCGCAGGATCGGCAGGCGGCCGCCGCTGAGCGGCTGGCCTGGTTCGCCCGCTGGCTCGAACACCCGAATGCCGCCATCGCCGCCGATGCGTACGCCGAGTATGCCGTGGCCCCATTTGCAGCGGTCCGGGATGCCGCCGGCGCGTTTGACGCCAACCGGCTGGCCGACTGGCTGGCCGATCCAGCGGTTGACCAACAACGGCGGGGCTTCTACGGCCTGGCTGCTGGGCTGGTGGCCCGGCAGCGGACCGGCCCCGCTGCCGACCACTGCCGTGAAGCAATCATGACCGCCGTGTCGGCCCCGAACGTGAGCGACTTTCGCGCTGGCTATGACGGCCTGCTGGCCGGGCTGTTCATTGCCGCAGGCATAGAGGCTCCGGCGGTCATCGAGTCGCTCGGCCTGTTGGCAACTGCCGCGAGTCCAGT